>JBIIUN010000114.1:0-11533 GCA_044339945.1 Kapaibacterium sp. (SeqCode) | reverse complement strand
CCGCCTCGGCCATTTCCCTCGCCGCCCTCGCCGAAGCCGAGCGGCGGGCGAAGCAAACCCTCGAATGGGCACAGCAATACAACCTCGGCCTCCTCTCCATTGCCTTGGACCACCTCACCCTCGCGCGAGTGGCCCTATACCGCGCGTTGCTGGAGCCCCTTCGTTCTTCGTCCTTCGACCCTCGTCATGCCACCGTCGCCCTCGACGGCATCCGCAAAGCCGGCCGCGCGGACTACCTCCCCCTCGCCCTGCTCACCGCCGCGCTGCACGCCCACCTCCGCGGCGACGCGGCCGCCGCGAGCCGTGCCCTGGCCGAGGCCCAGCAGATCGCCGAGCGCGGCCCCATGCCGCTCTACCTCGCCGATGTGCATCTGCACCGCGCCCGCCTCTTCCGCGACAAAGCCGAACTCGCCAAAGCCCGCGCCCTCATCGAAAAACACGGCTACGGCCGCCGCCGCGAAGAACTCGCCGATGCCGAGGCCGCCCTCCGGTAACCGCCCGCCACCCCGCCACCCGGGAGCGCGGCTCTCGGAGCCGCGTGAGTCCATTGACCATTCAGTTGGATGGAGACTCGCGGCTCGGAGAGCCGCGCTCCCGGCCCGTCGTCCAACTACGCCGGATGCGACGGCTCAGAGCAGTTCGCCCTGCCAGACCGTGATCGCAGTGCCGCCCAACCACACACGGTCGCCCGCCAGGGTCATCCGGACTTCCCCGCCCCGCCGACTGGCTTGCCAGCCGCGCAGTTCCGTCCGGCCCAGCTTCGTCGCCCAGTAGGGCGCCAGCGCGCAGTGCGCCGAGCCGGTCACCGGGTCTTCCGGCACGCCGACGCCGGGGGCGAAGAAACGCGACACGCAGTCGAAGCCATCCTCGCCCCGCGCGGTCACGATGACACCCCGGAACGGCAGCTTGGCCAGCGCCGCGAGGTCGGGGCGCAGTTCCCGGACGGCGTTGGCGCCGGCCAGTTCGCAGAGCAGGTCAAACTCGGAACGGCCCACCCACATCGGTTCCGCCCCCAACATTTTCGCCAAGCCCGCGGGAGCCGGGAGCGCCATGACGGGACTGGCCGGGAAATCCATGGCGATCCGTCCGTCGCGCCGTTCACAGACCAGCACGCCGCTGCGTTCGGTGTGGAAGCGGATCGCTTGGGCGCCGGCCACCAGGCCGCGTTCCCAGAGCACATGGGCGCTGGCCAGGGTGGCGTGGCCGCACAGGGCGACTTCGACGGTGGGCGTGAACCAACGCAGGCCCCAGCCGTCCCCACGCGGGACCACGAACGCCGTTTCGGACAGGTTCATTTCCGCCGCAACGGCCTGCATCCATTCCACCGACGCCGGGGCGGCCAGCAGGCACACGGCGGCGGGGTTGCCGCGGAACCGTTCGGAGGCGAACGCATCCACGACGCAGACGGGAGTCTTCATCGGCGGGCCTACTTGGAAAGCCGCAGCAGGAGCGTGTCCTCGCTCAGCGGCACGGTGACGACGTTGGTGCCGCCCACGCTGGTGACCGGATACGGCGAGGGTTCCCAGTCGGTGGTGTCGGCAAAGCTCCGGCGCTGCTGGAGGGAGAAGCCGGTGAAGGCCGCGGGCCAAGTTATCTTCAGGCTTTCGGTCGCCGGTTCGTAGCTAATGGCGGGATCGCCGCCCGTGTTGGCGGACGGCGCCAGCAAGGCATCCAGCCGGAGATTGAACCGCAGGTCGGAACTGTTCAGGGCGACCTGATGCACTTCCACCGCGAGCACGTTGCGGCCCTTCACGAAGTCGGTCGGCGCCAGTTCGGTCTCGAAGTATGTCACTTCGTCGGCATCGCCTACGGTGGTGGACGCGAGCGTGGTGTGGTTCACCGTGCCGGTGGGCAGGTTGCTGCGGAAGACCTCGCGGTTGTTCAGGAACACCAGCGCGCCGTCGTCCCGGATGAGCCCCAGCGTGGCGCTCAGGAACCGCGCCGGGTCATCGACGAAGAACTCGTGGCGGAAGTAGTAGGTCGGATACTTGGCGTTCGAATTGGGCCCGAACTCGAGCGTGGTCGTAACCTCGGGATCGCCGTAGCCGAGCTGGGCCGGCCCCTTCTTCCACGCCGAATCATTGAAGGCCGGCGCGCGCCAGGCGGTGCCGAGATTGATTCCCGAGTCGTTGTAGCGCCATTCCGCGCCGGCCGGGACGAGGATGGCTGCCTCGAGGTCGCCCGGCAGCGAGCCGGTGAAGTCGAGGTTCACGAAGTTGCGGTTCACGACGATCGGGTTGGTGAAGCCGGCCCGGGTGAACAGCAAACCATCGGCCTGCGCCCGCAGCGTGTAGGACCCCGCGGTGACGCCGGGCAGGATGTAGCTGCCGTCGGAATCGGTGAAGGTGAGCTTGGTGTTGGACGTGTAGACGCGCACGCCGGCGATGGGTCGGCCGTCCCGGGTGACCTTGCCCGTCAGCCGATAGGTAATCGCCGAGCCCACCTTCACGGCCACGGAATCCGTGCCCACGCCGCCGCGCAGGTCGCTGACCGTGCAGCGAACCAGGTAGTCCCCGGCCGTGGTCCACGACTTCGAGGCCGTCGCCCCGTTGGTGCCGAAGGTGCCATCCCCGAAGTCCCAGAAATACGCCAGCGAATCGCCGTCGGCATCCGTCGCGGCGACCGTGAACCGCACGGTCGCGTTGGCGGCGGCGGCAGTGGCGGAGGGAGTGACCGCGACGGCGGGCGCAACGTTGTTGGTGTAGAAGCCGCGGAAGTATTGGACGTCCACGGACTCCGGCACGGTGCCGTTCTTGCGGAGCGGCGTGATGTGCAGGCCGACCTGCGGATCGGTGAAGGTCCGCCCCAGCACGATCGCGGAATCATTCTTGCCGTCGGCCGAGCCGGGGGTCGTGTCCAGCAGCAGGCTCTGGCGGGTGTTGTCGGAACGCGCCCAGCGCACGCCGATCCCATTCATGAGCCAACGATTGTCGGTGAACTTCTGGCGGAGCTCGAACCAGTAGTTGGTCCGCGAGTTCCGGGCGACCCGGAGGGCCCGGGCGCCGGTGACCGCGTTCGTGTCGTCATGGGCGTAGAGGCGATAGACGCCGTTGGTGGTGAAGGTCACGACCTGGGGACCGCGCAGCCAGTCGAGCGCGGCCTTGTTCCGGACATTGAAGTGGCGGCGGCCGGCGCTGGCATTGCCCATCGTGTCGAAGCTGTCGCCGTATTCCACGTCGGTGCCGGTCCGGCCGATGGCATTGGCGCCCGCGGTGTCCCAGAAGTTGGCGTGGTTGAGGCCGAAGTTATGGCCCAGTTCGTGCACCGACACGCCGCCGGAGGAATCGAACGAACCCTGAATCCAGGACCCGGGCGCCCCCACGTAGCCCAGCCCGGCCCAGGAGTAGTTGGGCACCGACGTGAAGCAGATCAGGTCGAACTGGTAACTGTTGAGCGTGAAGCCCGCCGCCGTCGCCGCGGCCCGGGCATCCGTGCGGAGCACCGCCGCATCCAGCGCCCCGTAGGCCGCGGAGGTCTTGGGCATCCGCAGGGTGCGGGTCATCGCCGAACCCGTCGCGGCAAAGGGCTGCCAACTGGTGCGGCCGTAGGAATTCTCGCGGAAGAAGGAATTGATGCCGTTGAGCAGGTTGGTGCCCGCCGTGTCCGTGAATGGCGCCCCGACCCGGTCGGAGAAATCCACCCGGATGAAAATGGCCCGCTTGACGCCTTCGGTGTAGGCCGAGGAGCGCCGGATGCGCCCGGTGGAAGTCACTTCGGTGGAGTCCGCGTCGCTTTCCGCAAGGATCAGGTCCTCGTTCAATAGCGCGGCATGCGCCGGACCGCACAGCGACTTCGGCACTTCCTCGCCGACCTCGACCGCCACCGCCGCTCCTTCCTCGTGGATCGCCGCCCGCGGCAGGGCACACAGGTGGGCGGTCATCAGCGGTGCGGCGTCCGCCTCGGCCTGCTCCAGCACCCGGACCGGATTTTCGTCGACCGCCATCTGCCCGTCCAAGGCGATGCCGTGCAACGCCACGCCGAACCGCGCGGGCTCGGCCAAACGCCGGCCGTAGACGTTTGCCCGGAAGGAGCGTTCGCCCAGGATCGCGGTCCGCCACATCGGTTCCACCTCCCCTTCCCGGCCGGGCAACGGCGTCGTGGCCAGCACCGCCAGATCGCCGCGGCCATCCAGGCGTTCCTCCAGCAGGCCGACGACGGACTCGGGAAGTTCCCGGCGAACGGCCACCGGGACGGTCAGGGCCAGTGCGCGTTCCGGTTCGGTCCGGATGAGCACGCCCAGTTCCTCGCGGCGGGCGGTGGCGAGGGAAACCCCTTCAGCCTCCAACGCGGTCTTTTCCGCCGGCGACGCCGCGCGATAGGCGTCGGTCCAACGCCGGAAGCGTTCAAATTGGGGTTCCGGCACGGGCTGGCTCCAAGTGCGGTCCACGGGCACCCGCAAGACGGCCGGGCGCGGGGGCGGTTCCGTAGTCGGTTCGTCCGGTTGCGGCACGGCCACGGCTGCCGGCGCCGGCGGAGGGGCCAATGCCGCGACCAGCGCGGGCGTTTCCCCGACGGAGTTCGTCGCGACCGGACCCGATTCCGGCTGCGGGCGGCCGGACCACCACAGTCCGGCGCCCAAGGTCAAGATTCCCAGCCCGATGACGACACGATGGCGCTTCATGAAAGAGTCAGAATTCTGCCGGAAGGCTTGGCAGGTTCCGTGCCGAAAGGGAACCGGATTGGCGGCAATTTTCCGGGCGCCCGCTATCCGCGACCGCCCAACCGGATGTGCTGGTCCAACCGCTGCGGCATCACCTTCGCCGGCGCGGCATTCGTCGCCGCGTCACGGCGCCGTTCCACCCGGGCACTGACGTGCCGGGTTTCGGGCAGGATGAATTTGCGCACCTCGACGCTAACAGTTTCCGCCGGCGTTTCCGCAAGGACGAACTCGGCCAGGTCCACCGCGAGTTTCTCGATCAGCTTCCAGCTGCGCCCTTCGCCGAAGGCCAGAAGCCGACGGCTGAGGGCGAAGTAGTCAATCGTGCGGGTAAGGTCGTCCGCCGCCGCCGCGGCGGTGAAATCGAGTCCCAGCTCCACCGTCAGCAGCAGCCGTTGCGGCCGGGCCCGTTCCGCGTCGGGAACTCCGAGGTGATACGAGACTTCGAGGTCGGCGATGGTGATTCGGTCCATGTTCAGAAAATGCAGCGGGCCGGCCCCCGCGGTTCAGATCGGTTCCCGCAGGCCCACCACCTTGTCCGCGTGGCGGAACACCGTCTGGAGCAGGACCCGGGTCGGGCCGTTGAGCGGCAGGGCAAACGCCTCCGGCAACGAGAGCCAGCGATGTTCCTGCGCCTCCGAGTTCAGCCGCACCGGCTGGAAACCCGGCGCCCGGCAGGTGTAGTTGAGCAGGAGAAAATGGGCCGGCTTGTAGAATTCGGGCGGCTGGATGGCGTCCTGCACCAGCACGAACTCGACGTCGGTGACGCTGAGTCCGGTTTCCTCCGCCAACTCGCGGCGCAAAGCCTGTTCGCTGGCCTCGCCCCACTCGATCTTGCCGCCGGGAATGCCCCAGAGGTTCGACCATTTGTTCGTCCGCACGAGCAGGAACTGCCCCACGTCGTTGAAGATGAGGCCGCCAACCGTGGCAATCGGACGGGCCGGCGCCGAGGGTGACGCGGGCGCCTTCAGGCGCAGGGAGTTGCGGTCGAGCAGGCCGCGGAGTTCGCCCAGATGCTCGACAATCAGGTCGGGGCAAGCCGCCCGGAGCTGGCCCAGGGAATTATAGCCGGTCAGCACCGCCACGCTCCGGATGCCGCCGTGCCGGGCGGTCTCGATGTCGTGCTCCATGTCGCCCACGAAAATGGTGGCGGCAGGATCCAGGGCGTTTTCGGCGAGGATTTCGCCGATCCGGGCCCGCTTGTCGGCCACGCCGGCGTAGGCCCGCTCGAAGTATTCGGTGAAGCCCGCGGCTTCGGCCTGCGCCTGCCAATGCCGCGGATGAACGGTGCTCAGCAGGAACACGCGCAGCCCGTGGCCGCGGCAGAAATCCAGCAGCTCGCGGGCGTGGGGCAAGGCGACCACGGAATCCTGGCACTCGACGAACCGGCCGTGGAACCAGACTTCCAACTGCTCCAAAGGGACATGCGGCACGAACTTGTCGTAGAAGCCCTTGTAGGGCAGCCGGAACTCGGCCCGGAACTGTTCCAGCGTGAGCGGTTCGACGCCCGCCTGGCGGAACACCTGGTTGCTCGCCTCCCACACCGCGGGCAGGTCGTCCACCAAGGTCCCGGACCAGTCGAAGATCACGTTCCGAATCACGGCGGCGACGCTAAGCGCGGACCCGTGATTGTCGAACGCGATGTGCCCGCGAACGCGGGGAAGTTTCGCCTCTTAGCCCGGCTAGCTCCGCCGGGCGGCTTTCACGCCGAGGATGATTCCCCGCGCCGCCAGGAACAGCAGGGCGCACAGCGCCGCAAACGGGAGGCAGGAAAGCAGGTCCGAGTTCGGCCCGTTGAAGAACGGATTCGACTTGGTCGCCCACTCCGTCAGCGCGGCATCCTGCTTGTCCAGCACGCCCACCATGAAGGCGATGACGATACCGGCGATGCTCCCGCCGGCGATGTAGCCCGACGCCATCAGCACGCCGGGCGACTTGTCGCCTTCGGCAGCGATCTGGTCCTCGGTCAGGCCAGCATTGACGTGTTTGGCGCGGCCCAACCGGTCCACCAGCCAGCGGATCATGCCACCGATGAAGATCGGCAGCGAAACCGCGATCGGGAGGTAAACGCCCACTGCAAACGCGAGCGCTGAGATGCCGCTCAGCTCCAGCACCACCGAGATTAGAACGCCGAACAAGACGAGGTCCCACGGTAGCTTGCGGTCGAGGATACCCTTGATGATGTAGCTCACGAGCGTGGCCTTGGGGGCGTCGAACTTGCGCACCTCCGAGCCGTCGGGCCGTTTGGTGAACTGGCCGTTGATGCCGGGATCGACCAGCCAAACCGGTTCGCCGTCGGGCTTCACCAGGAATTTGCGGGCTGCGCCGCCCGAGGGATCGGGCGAATGCCAGACGAGGTATTCCGTGGCGTCGCTCTTACGCTGAGGCCCGGCGAGAAATTCCTTGGAAGCGTTCGCCAGTTCCGCCGCCGGGGCTCGCAGCGCCGGGGCCACTTCCTTGGCATCAATGTAGGTGGTCGCCGTCTGGTTCAGCCCCAGAAGGATCGGCCCCATCACGAGGGCCGAGGCAAAGGCACCGATCAGGATGGCGATCTGCTGCCGCTTCGGCGTGCCGCCCACGAGGTAACCAGTCTTGAGATCCTGCGACGTCGTGCCGCCGTTCGAGCAGGCAATGCAGACCACCGCGCCGACCGACAACGCGGTCACGTAGTAGGTGTTGCCGGTCCAACCGACCGCCAGGAAGGCCAGGCAGGTGATCAGCAAGGTCGCGATGGTCATGCCGGAAACCGGATTCGACGACGAACCGATCTCACCGGTGAGGCGCGATGACACCGTCACGAAAAGGAAACCCAGCAGGACGATGAGCCCGGCGCCAAGCGGGTTCATGTGCAGCGGCTTCGCAAACGTGATGGCAGCGACCAGGCCGATGATGCCGATGAGCACGAACTTCATCGGCAAGTCCTGGCCGGTGCGTTCGGCCGCGGCGGCCGCGGCGGCCCGGCGGGAGTCCACCATGTCGAGCACGCCCAGCTTGAGCCCGTGCCAGATCGTGGGCAGCGAGCGGACGAGACTGATCAAGCCGCCCATCGCCACCGCCCCGGCGCCGACGTAGAGGATGTAGGCGCTGCGGATGTCGCCGTGGGACATTTCGCTGATGAGCTTGGTGCCGGGCGCCAATGGCTCGGTCAGGCGCTCGCCGAAGAACTTGATCAGCGGGATCAGCACCAGGTAACTGAGCACGCCGCCCGCAGCCATGATGCCCGCCGTGCGCGGGCCAATGATGTAGCCGACCCCGAGCATCTCCGGCGAAATCTCCGCGGAAATGGAACCGGCCTTCAACGGCGCGCCGAAGACCTTTTCGGGAACGTCCTTCCAGCCCTTGAAGGCCACATTGGCCACCTTGTAGAGCAGGCCGATGCCGAAGCCGGCGAAGATCGTCTTCGCGTTCACGGAAGCACCCAAGTCGTCGCCCCGGTGGACCGGATCGGCCGCAGCGCGGGATTCCTCGCTGGCCCCCGCCTTGAGCACCTCGGCGCAGGCGGTGCCCTCGGGATACTTCAGCTCGCCGTGCTGCTGGACGATCAGCGCCCGCCGCAGCGGAATCATCATCAGGATGCCCAGCAGGCCGCCGAGCACGCCAACCAGCAGGACGCGGGTGATCTCCAGGTCGAAGCCAAGGATCAAGATCGCCGGCATGGTCACGCCCACGCCGAACGCGATGGATTCGCCCGCGGAACCGGCCGTCTGCGCGATGTTGTGTTCGAGGATCGTGGCGTCCTTCCCGCCGAACTTCGCCCACAGCTTGAAGAGGGCGATGGAGATCACCGCCACTGGGATGCTGGCGCTGACGGTCAGGCCGACCTTGAGGGTGAGGAACAAGGACGACGCGCCGAACACCATGCCCAACAGCGTGCCCATGATGAGCGAACGCGCCGTGAACTCGCGCAGGGCCGTGCGGTCGGGAATGTAAGGCCGGAAGGCCGGCTTCGGATCGGCTGCCATAGGGCCGCGAGCGTGGACCACCCGGCCCGACGCGGCAATGCAGGGTTCTCGAAGCGGGGACGGAGCTCGGGACGGCGGGAGCGCGGCTCTCTGAGCCGCGTGTGGTGATCATCCGAACGGTGTGGACGCAGGGTTGGCAGCCCGTTCAAAAAACCCGCCTTTCGCCGTAGGAGATGAGGTAACGAGTCTCACTTTTTCGGGGAACATCAACGGGTTTTGAACGGGCTGTAAGCTGGACTCGCGACTCAGAGAGTCGCGCTCCCTGCTCCCTGCTCCCTGCTCCGTGCTCCCCGCTCCCCGCTCCATGCTCACGCAAATTGGTCATTCCTCGGTCTCCGCCTACCGTCCGCGGCGTGATCTGGCTGGCCGCATTGTTTTCCCGTTGGACGTGGCTCATGGCGTGGCGCGATTCGCGCTCGTCGCGGCGGCGCCTACTGCTGTTCTCGTCGAGCATCTCGCTCGGCATCGCGGCCCTGGTCGGCATCGGCTCGCTGGGCCGGAACCTCGAACAGGCCATCGGCCAGCAGGCCAAGGCACTGCTCGGCGCCGACCTCGTGGTGGCGTCCCGCACGGCGCTCACCGGGGAGATGGATTCCCTCTTTACCCGCATCGGCGGCGAACAGGCCCGGGAAACCAGCTTCTCGACGATGCTTTCGCTGACGAACGGCACCCGGCTCGTAAATGCCCGGGCGCTCGCCGGCGACTTCCCCTTCTACGGCGAACTCGAAACCGAACCGCCCGGGGCGAGCACGGAATTCCGGCGCGGCGGCGGCGTCCTGGTGGAGGAGGGCGTGCTGCACCAATTCGATGCGAAGGTCGGCGACCCGGTCAAGCTGGGCTCGGCAACCTTCCGCATCCTCGGTTCCCTGCGCCGCGTGCCCGGCGACACCGTGGCGTTTTCCACGATTGCGCCGCGCGTTTACCTGAGCGCCGGTGACCTGTCCGCGACCGGGTTGGTCGGGGCCAAGAGCCTTGCCCGCTATCGGGTGATGTTCCGCCTGCCTGCCGGCGTGGACCCGGAAAAGCTGCGCACCGACCTGAAACCCGAGTTCGAGCGCCTCCGCCTGAGCACCGACACCGTGAAGGAACGGCAGCAGGATCTCGGGCGGGCGCTGGAAAACCTGTATCGCTTCCTGAACTTGGTCGCTCTCATCGCCCTACTCCTCGGCGCCGTCGGCATCGCCAGCGCGATCCACGTCCATGTCCGGCAAAAGCTCGCCAACGTCGCCGTGCTGCGTTGCCTGGGTTGCTCGCTGCCGCAGACCTTCGCGATCTACCTGGCGCAGGGCCTCGCCCTCGGGGCCGTCGGAACCGCCGCCGGCATCGTCGTCGGGGCCGTCGTCGCGCAACAACTGCCGGCCCTCGTCAGCAGCTTCGTGCCATTCGAGTTCACCGCCCACTTCGACTGGTGGGCCGCGCTGGTCGCCGCCGGCATCGGTTTTGTCCTGTGCCTGCTATTCGCGTTGTTGCCGCTGCTCGACGTGCGCCGGGTGCCGCCGCTCGCGGCCATCCGCGTGGCCTACGAACCGCCCCGGCACGATCCGTTGCGCTGGGTGCTATTCGGTTTGATCGCCCTGGGCGTGGCCGGCTTCGCCTCGTTCCAGACCCGCCGCTGGTGGGAAGGGCTCGCCTTCGCCGGCGGCCTCGGACTCGCCTTCCTGATCCTCGCCGGCATGGCCCGGCTCATCGCGTGGAGCGCGCGCCGCCTGACACCGCCTTCCCTGCCGTTCGCGTGGCGCCAGGGCCTCGCCAACCTCCACCGACCGCAGAACCGCACCGGCCTGCTGCTCGTCGCCATCGGGCTCGGGACGTTCCTCATCCTCACGTTGCACCTCACGCGCGACGTGCTGCTGACCTCCCTGTTCCCGCCGAACCAGGCGAGCCAGCCCAACGCCATCCTCTTCGACATCCAGCCGGACCAGCGCGACGGCGTGGTCGCGTTGCTGAAGGCCCAGTCGCTGCCCGTCTTGGAAGAGGCGCCCATCATCACGATGCGCCTCGCCACGGTGAAGGGCGTCGGCGTGGAACAGCTCGCCACGAACCGGGCCGCCGACATCCCCGGATGGGTGCTGAAACGCGAGTTCCGCTCCACCTGGCGCACGAACCTGACCGACAGCGAGGAAGTCACCCTAGGCCAGTTCGTGGGCCACTTCACCGAAGCGCCTGCCAATCCGGAAGCGCCAATCCCCGTCTCGGTCGAGGACGGCATTGCCCGCGACCTCAAGGTGACCGTCGGCGACGAACTCGTCTGGGACGTGCAAGGGATCCCGTTGGCCACCCGCGTCGCCAGCCTGCGCAAGGTGGACTGGCGGCAGGTGCGGCCGAACTTCTTCGTGGTCTTCCCCGGCGGTTCGCTCGAAGCGGCCCCCGCCATGCACGTCCTCGCGACGCGCGTGGCCAACGCCGGCGAATCCGCCCGCATGCAGCGCGAGCTGGTGCGGGCCTTCCCGAACGTCAGCGCCATCGACCTCACGCTCGTGCTCCAGACCCTCGACGGCATCCTGACCAAGGTCGGCTTCGTGATCCGTTTCATGGCGCTGTTTACCGTCGCCACCGGCCTGATCGTGCTGGCCGGCGCAGTGCTGACCGGCCGCTGGCAACGCGTGCAGGAAAGCATCCTGCTCCGCACGCTGGGCGCCACCCGCGCCCAGATCCGGCGTATCCTTTTCGCGGAATACTTCGCGCTCGGCCTGCTCGCGGCGCTGACCGGCGTGGTGCTGTCCGTGGGTTCCAGTTGGGCGCTGGCCAAGTTCGCCTTCAAGGCCGACTACGTCGTCGCCGTGCTCCCCCTGGCCGTCGCGGTGTTCGCCGTCACGACCGTCACCGTGCTCGTCGGCCTCGCCACCAGCCGCGGCATCGCCGACGAACCCCCGCTGGAAATCCTGCGCCGGGAGGGGTGAGCCCACGGTCCGCG
>JBIIUN010000551.1:0-3056 GCA_044339945.1 Kapaibacterium sp. (SeqCode) | reverse complement strand
GGTCGGTGGCGCCGCCCTCGACGTGTTCTGCGTCGAACCGCTCGCGGCTGACCACAAGTTCCGCACCCTGCCCAATGTCGTGCTCACGCCGCACCTCGGCGCGAGTTCCGAGGAGGCGCAGGAGAAATGCGGCCTGGAAGTCGCCGAAATCATCACCGCCTTCCTGCTCACCGGCGAGGTCCGCAACGCCGTGAACCTGCCCGGCGTGGACGCCAAGACCTACGAGCTGGTGAAGCCGTATCTGCTGCTCGGCGAAAAGATCGGCAAGCTGCTCGGCCAGCTCGCGCCCCAGCCCTACGACCGCCTGCACATCACCTTTGGCGGACGTGCCCAGGACCTGCCCCAGACCGATCCGGTCACCCGGGCGATCCTGCGCGGCTTCCTCAGCTTCAGCGCGGTCAAGGACATCAACAACATCAACGTCCGCAGCGCCGCGGCATCGCTCGGCCTGTGCGTCGAGGAGAAGAAGTCCGACGAGCCGGTCACGTTCAACGAGTGGCTCCACGTCCAGATCTATCAGGGCGACGAAAAGGTCGCTTCGGCCGGCGGCACGTTCTTCGGCTCGCCGAACAACCCGCGCATCGTCCGCCTGTTCAGCCAGCCGGTGGAGATTCCCGTCAGCGGCCACGTGCTGCTGGTGAAGAATGCGGACCGGCCCGGCATCGTGGGTTTCCTGGGCACCGTGCTCGGCAAGCACGGCATCAACATCGCCAACATGAGCCTCGCCCGCGAAGGCGTGGGCGGCGAGGCGCTGACCGTGCTGGAAGTGGACACCGTGCCGTCGCCGGCCGCCCTGGACGAACTGACCAAGGACCCCGCGATCAAGAGCGCCCGGGTGGTGACGCTGTAGGCTGCGCGGTCAATACTTCAACGTTGCCCGCAGGAACCAGCGGTCCGTCGTGTCGGGCAACGTGAATTCGACCGGGGTCCTCGGCTTCTCAGCCGTGACCTCGTTTCCTGAAATCTGCCCGAAGCCGGCGACTGTCTTCAATCCATTCGCCGCCTTCCAATCCTTGAGATCCGGGGACCACTCCAGCAGATAACGGTAAGGATATGTGAAGTTGTCTTCACCCGGTCCAATCACCGAAAAGGTGACCGTGCCGGGTGATTTCATCCGAACCGACTTGGGAGACAGGCCCTGTAGCAAAGGCGGCCTCTGGTTGATCTCGAACGACAGGGTGGTGTCGCGATTGATGGATAATGTTCGTGGGTTGTTCGTGGCTCCGTCCGACCAACGGGCAAGCGTCCAGAAACCTGATTTGGAAACGACCTGCAGTTGAATCACCTCGTCCGGGTTTATTCCGCGGGCAGGCACTCCTTCCACCTGCACGTCGGCCGAAGGTGCCTTCACGGTCAGAAAGCTCGCCGCCGGCGCCGGGGACATCCGGTAGACACCGCCTCCCGACTCGACTGCCCAAAAGGTTCCGTCGGCTGAGCGATAGGCAGAGGTCAGTGATCCTGACCCAGCGCCCAGCACCTTCAGGCTGAAGCCATCCTCCACCCGGACAATGGTGCCGTTTTGCAGCCGATAATCGTCATCAAGCACGGACTCGTCGGCTCTGAAGAGGGTTATTGGCCAATCGGGCGAGGCGGTGGTTCCGTCCGCCAGAATCCGGAACCACGCTGAGCGTTCACGATCCTCCCGGATCAACGGGTTGTTGCTGGGAATGGCCTCAGAGTAAGTCAAGCCTGCCAGCAGTCCGCCCCCCGCATCGACGGCTAGGCGCTGGACCGGCATGTGGAGATCCACAGGCGAGATCCATCCTCCGGCGACGCGGGTCATCACGTTGGAAACCACCAGCAATCCGCGAAAGACGGTGCTGACGTCTCCGTCCGGTGAAATCCGGGAAATGACGCCGTTGGTTTCAGCCGCGGCTTGGAGCATGAAAACGTCTCCGTTTGGAGCCGCCACACATTGGGTGATCTGCGCAAACGTCACGTTGGTGCCGCGTCCCTCGCTCGGTCCATTGCTCGCGCCGCCAACGAATCCCGACACGGAGCCATCCCGGCCCATGGTCAGCAACCGATTGCCGAACTGCGGCCAAACCACCAACCCTCCTGATGGCAGTTCTGTGATGAGTTTGGAATATCCCAGGCTGGCCGCAGCGGAACCGCGGCGGGGATGATTTGGATCCAATCAATCGGACAGGTTCGTGCATGCCAAAACGAGTAGGCGATATTGTTCGCCCCCCAAAGGCACTGATACAAGTAGGTCGGCGCCCATTCGCACGACAGCCTGAGTTCGTGAAGCCCGGCAGCAAGCCAAGTGCGCCCCGTTGTTGATCGGCCCGAAGCCAAAACGTTGGCCACCAACCTTCCGTCCACCATGACGGAAAATGACGGATAGGAACCTTCTCCCGGTCGCACTTCGTCAGGACGAAAGCACCCAGTTGCTGGAACAGCCAACCCGACGGTGGCGAAACAGATCTCGTAGTAGCCTTCCGTTTCGACAGCGATGGAATACTTGACCCATTCCTTGGGGCGCAGGCCCAGCAAGACGCCGGACATATTTGGTCCCACCGCGATGTTGGCATCGGGCCGATCCCGAGGAAGCGGCTCCCAGACATTGGTGGCAACGCCGCCCGATTCAAACTGGTGGGTAGCCACGACAACCGCCCCTTCCCCGTGGTAAGCCTCACTCTCCGCACCCCGGTCAAACTCCTCCGCCTCGAACCGACCTGGCACCGCGAACGGCGTCCCATTGTAGGGTTCGCCCCGGGCGGTCACGGTGACCATACAGAGCAACACGACTCCGAGACTTATCAGCCTGAAGAGGGGGAAGAAGTTCATTCAGCACGGATGTTGGGGGAACACGGCGTTTGCTAGCGGGACCTGGAGTCCGATGCAATTGCCCAATTCCGGCCCATGGCATCCCGCGGAGCGACGGCAGCGTTCAACTGGTCCACCCGCGTAATCCGAGCGCGTCTTTCCTTGATACCCACCGCCTCGCCGACACCAACGTGTTGGCGTTTCCCTGACTCCGCGGCGTGAGCATCGGAGACCAATTTGCCCACGGTATTCCCGGCCTTCAGCATCTGCTGGAAATGGTCCAGTGC
>JBIIUN010000005.1:0-34086 GCA_044339945.1 Kapaibacterium sp. (SeqCode) | reverse complement strand
AAGTCGAAACGAAGGGTCGGGGACGTCCTACTTGAGGTAGCCGGCGAGCACCGCGGCGGCTTCCTGCTTGGCGGTGAGCACCTGGCGCAGGTCTTCCTGGGCCTTGGTGAGCTTGGCTTCCTTGGCCTTCTGCGACTCGCGGTAGGCGGCGAGCTTGGCCTTGACGTCATCGGCCGAAGCGTTGTTGTCGATGGCCGCCTTGAGCGCCGTCGCCTCTGGGCTGGGTTCACCGCCCCAGCCGCCCCGCCCGCCAGCCCCGCCACCGGGACCACCGCGGCCGCCACCGAACACGCCCATGCCGCCACTCATTTCGCGACGGGCGGCGCTGACCTTCTCGATCCGCTCCGAGATGAGCTTCCACTCGGCGTCATCCTTCACGCCGAACTGCTCGCGGACGCGCTCCATCATCCGGGCGCGCATCTGCTCGGGATCGAAGTTGCCGCCACCGGGGCCGCCGGGGCCACCGCCGCCCTGCCGGTCGCGATTGCGACGTCCGCCCTGGTCGGCGTTGTTGGCGTCCTGGCCCAGCAGGTTTGCGGTGCCGAGGGAAAGCGTCGCGGCGAGACCCGCGACGAACATGATTTGCGACAATTTTTTCATGAGTGCACTCCGAACCGATGGTTATTCCTGAAATCTGCGGTGCTTGCGCTGCTGTTGACGCGGCGGGCAGCCAACCGGTTACCAAGAATCCCGCCGGAAAATGCGCCCGGCGTGGTTTCCGCCGCACCCCAACGGATTCACGGTCGCGCATCCCGGTAAAGCCCGGATGTGGGAAGCCGGGAGAATTGTTAAGGCCGCGTAAAGGTCAGCGTTCCGACGGCGGCGGTTGCGGGCGGAAGATTACCAATCCAGCCACGGGCAGGCCCGCCACCAGTGGCGCCCAATCGAGCATGAACCGGCCAGCAAACACGGCGGCAAACAGCGAGATCAGGATGCCCAGCACAAAGCCGTTGTTTTCGTGGAACAGCAGCAGCTTCAGCCGGGCAAACCGGCCGGCCGCGTGCGGAAAGAAGGTTCCCGCGAGCGCCCCGGACACCGCGATGCAGGCGCCGACGATCGGCAGGGCCTGAATCCGATACGGCATCGCCCCGAGGGCCAGGTAACCGGCGTAGTAGGCCAGCGGCGCCGCCACGACGAGGCGGGCGAACGCCTTGGGCGACCGGAGGTTCAAGCCCACCAGAAACCCGACGAGCCAGAAGAAGAGCGCCACAAAGAAGGTCGTCGCCCGACTGGTCAGGCGAACTTCGATTAGGAAAAAGAAGCTAAATTGCAGCAACGCCAGCCAGAGCCCCACGAAGAAGGCCAGCCAAGTGTCGCCGGCCCGAGGTTCCGGCGTGGTCACGGCGACGGATTCACTCATAGATCAGGTCCCCGACGTTGGAGATGGTGATGATCGGCTCGCCGGCCACCAGCGCATCGATGTCGGCGCGGGTGAGCACGGTGACGTTTTTGCGCCACGCGGGATCGACCAGATTCAGCAGCGTTGCCCGGTCGGGTTCGGCCAGATCCTTGTTCCCGCCGTAGAAATAGACGCTCCCGCGATGCTCCAGGGCGTAGTAGTGGTCGAAGACCGATTTCAGCGTGGCCAGCATCCGTTTCCCGTAGCGGGAACCGCCGGAAACCGGCGTCAGTGACGAAATCGAAAACACGCCGCCCGGCGTCAACCGGGCCTTCACCAGCCGGAAAAACTCGTCCGTGTAGGTGAGCGCCACCTGGCGCGCCTTGGCCGGCGGGATGTCGTGCAAGATCAGGTCGAAACGGTCCTCCGAGTTGGCGATCCAGTGCTTGGCGTCGTCGGCGGTGAACGTCCAGTTCCGGAGTTGATCCAGGCGATTGATCGGCTGGAAGTAGGTCTTGGCGGCCTGAAACACCTCGGCGTCCAGATCCACGATGGAGATCGACGGGACGAAGTCGCCGATGCGGCCCACGGTGGCCATCGAACCGCAGCCGAGCAGCGCGACCTTGGGCGACACCTGCATTCGGGCCGGGTATTCGGCGACGAAATACGAATAGGTCCGGCGGGGATCGCCGCCGAATTGCCGAAGTCCGTTCAAGAGCAACCGGTAGTCGCCGTCGGCCTTCACCACCTCGATCTTGTGGTAGGGCGTAAACTTGGTGAGCGCGACCTCGGTGACTTTCCAATCGTAGATGTTGGCGTAGGACCAAGCCGCCCCGGCGCGGTCGATCCGCCCGTAGGCGAGCAGGAACCCACCGGCCACCGCCGCCATCGCGGAGACGGCCCAGCGGTTGAGCCCAACTGTGGCCGCCAACGCCACGAAGGTTGCAAAGTAGGCTCCCAGGACCGCTTCGTGACCAATGCCCGCGAGGAACGGCACGGCCAGCAATCCGAGCAGCGAACCGGCGACTTCCACCGAATAGCCGCGGCGAAGGTCACCGCCGGATTCGCCGACGACCAGCGGCAGGAAAATCGCGTAGATCGACGTCACGAACGCCGCGAGCAGGGCGAAAAGCACGAACCCGGCGGCAAAGTCGTCCAGCAGCCCGGACATCCCCAGATTCCGGCCCCAGCGCCCGACCAGGTAGTGCAGCGGCTGCAAGGTGCCGAGCAGCACCATTTGGATCACCAGGAAGACCGGCAACGCCCTTTGGATGGCCGCGCGGGAAATTCGGTCGGAAAGGAAGTAGCCGGCCGACACGCCGGAAAAGTAGGCCAACGAGAAGACGATGACCGCGATCTCCGCCCGGCGCAGCGCCACCGCGGCGTGCTGGACCATGATGAAATTCAGCAGCATCAGGTTGATGCCGGTCAGCAGCAGCGACCATTCACCCCGGTTGGCCGGGCGAAAGGCGCTCAGGATGGCGCGCAGGCAGTTCATCAGGACGGGTTCGGCGGCGAAGTGCGCTGCTCCATGCAGCGCCCTCGCGGGCAGGTCAAGCCTGCGGGCTGACCATTTCTTTCGGCGAAACAATTTCCCACTTGAGCCCCGAGCGGTTCGCGCCGACTAATCCCTTGAGGCGAGCGCTGCTTGCCGGCTCTTTCTGAATTCCCTGCCCGGTGCGTGCATCAAGACAACGTCCTTCGACCTTGTAATCCGAAAGGGAGCGTTGAAGCGGCTTCAAGCAATCAACGCCATGCCTCCTTACAGGAAGGCGAGCGTTGCCCGCTGCTCCCACCTGGTGCCTTCTGGTAGAAGGGACCTGTCTTTCACGGCCAGGGTGGGGTTTTCTTTTGGCGCCGACATCCTCGGACGGCAGATTGGCCGCGTGGACGCTCCGCCAATCCTACCTGCCGAAGTCCCCCCGCCCTTGGACGCCGGGTCCTTCCCCGAGCCGCCACGGCATGCGCGCTGGCGCAGTTGGGCGGCCCTCCTGATCTTGGCGCCCTACCCGTTCCTGCTTGGTATCGTCCTGCCTTGGATTTTTCAGCAAGCTTGGTTCCTCCGGCTCACCGGCCAGGAGAGCGCCCCCAAGGGATCCATCTTGCCCCAAAACGTGCCCGACCTGCTCGCGATGTCGGCCGAGAACCTCGTCATCTTCGGCATCATTTTGGGCCTCGCGCTCGCGTTCCGGGGTGTCAGGGCCAATGAACTTCTCGCGCGATGGAAAGGAACCTGGCAGCCGTGGGTTTTCGGTTTCGGGCATTCGCTGGCCTTGCGGCTGGCGGTGGCCCTGGTGGTCATGACCGTCGGGGGAATCCTGATCGCGATAAGCCATTTCACCGGCCAAAACCCGGAAGCCTTGAAGGAATTGCGGCCGAACGTGGAAAACCTCGTGGACCCCGGGGCACTGCGAAATCCGACCTATCTGCTGCTCTGCACCACCTTGGTCAGTTTCGTCGTGGCCGGCCTGCGTGAGGAACTTTGGCGGGCCGGCGTGTTCCGTTTCCTGTTCGATCTCCTGCCCGACCGCGGACAGACGCGTCGCGGACAGATCATCGCGGTGGTGGTTGCCGCCGTGATCTTTGGGCTCGGCCACTGGCCCCAAGGCATTGCCGGCGTGGCCCTCACCGGCACGCTGGGGCTCGGGCTCGGGGCGATCATGCTGTTCCACCGCTCGCTGTGGGTCGCCGTGCTGGCGCACGGGTTCTTTGATGCGACTTCGTTTGCCCTGCTGGCGCTGGTCGAACGGTTGGGCATCCTCGAAAAGCTGAAGGGAATGTAACCCCCGCCGCCCCCGCTCAACAGCGGAACTCGTCGCCGTCCCTTGCGAGGTGAAACGGCACGCCGGGGAGCTCGGCGCGAATCAACGCCTCGGTCCGGGCGCGATCGGCCCAGAACTCCCGCGCCAAGTGGATGAAGACCACCTGCCGCAGATCCCGGCCCCGCAGCACGGCAGCGAGGCTCGCGAGTTCGACGTGGGCCAGTTCGCACGTCAGCAGGTCCACCGGCTCCGTCAGCAACGGCGCCAGATCTTCGGCCGCCCCGATGTCGGCCGAATGCACCACCCGCGACTTCGGCCCGTTGAGCGCAAACGCAAAGGCGTCGAAGCAGATGTTTGGATAACCGGCCGAAAGGCGTTCCCGCAGCGAGGCCAAATGGGAAGTCGGCGCGGGCGTGACGGTCACTTCCCCCAGGACCAACGGTTGGCCAGCCACGAGCGGTGCCCACCGCAGTTCGAAGGCGAACAGGTCGGGCGGAACCAACGTCGCTTCCAGCCAGGCTCGCAAGGCCGCGATGCCGCCCGCGGGAGCGCAAATGGTCAACGGCTTGGTCCGGCGTTCCAGCCAGAGGCTTTGCAGGAACATCGACAGGCCGCCCACATGGTCGCTGTGCAGGTGCGAGATCAGGATCGCGTCCACCGCGTCGTAGGACAGGCCGGACGCCTTGTAGGTGGAGCTCAGCCCGTCCCCGCAGTCGACCAGCAACGTGGTCGAACCAAGCCGGTAAAGATACGCCGAGTGCCGGCGATCGGCGGATGGCCAGCCATCACCCACGCCGAAGCAGCGCAGGCTCGTGCCGGACGACTCGTCTGGAGGACAGGGCATCAGAAGGGTGCGGGGAGTTACTCAGGTTCCCGGGCTCGAAGCAAGCCGGCGCCCAAGCCGCGACAGGCACCCGAGGGCCGACCGCCGGAATCGGGCCATTTTCCGACCTACTTTGCCCACAACCGCCAGTCCAAGTCCGGGAACAGCGGATGCCGGCGCTCCAGTTCGGCGAGTTCCGGCGGGGCCGCCGCCGGGTCGCCCGACAACGCCGCCGCCAGCAGCCGGAAGTTTCCCACGTGCTGCCGAAACCGTTCCGCCGGGTAGGCGCCGGCGGTCGCCATTTTAACGAGGAACGGCCAGTCACTCGCCTGCGCCAGCAACAGTTCGCGTCCGGCCTGCCGAAGCATCCGTTCGATAGGCTCCGGCGGAGTCGTCCGGGCGAAGCCGCGGGCCAGCCGGATCATCTCCGCGGTGGCCGCCTGCACTGGGCCGAGCATCCAGGCGTTGGATTCATCGAGCCAAACTCCCAGGTGCCCGCCTTCGCCCCAACTCGAGCGGGCGGGCACAGCCACCTGTTGGCCGGGAAACTCCGCTGCGAACTCGCGCAAGTGGGTCAGTTCCAGCCGGGGTTCCGTCGCGGTCCGCCGAACTACGGCGTCGAGAAATTCCGGTCCCTCAAACCACCAGTGGCCGAACAGCTCCGCATCAAACGGCGCCACCACCAGCGGCTCGCGATCCGGCATCTCCGCCGCCGCGGCCGAAACGACGTCCGCTCGATGGGCCACGAAATGTTCCGCGTGGTCCTGCACCGCCGCCAACGCGGCGACCCGTTGGTAGATTTCCTTGGGCCCCGCAACGGCGCTGACCCGGTGATACTTGAAGCCAGTGAACACCCGTTCCGGCACGCCCGGCAAATGCGGCCGCAGGTATTCCCATTCGGCGTCATGTGCGAGGTCCTGGTGAAATTCGCGGTAACGGGGATCGCCCGGATACCCGCCATGACGACTCCACACCTGCCGTGCGCTCGCCGGGTCGCGGCCGAACACGGTCAATCCGCCTGGGGTGACGACCGGTGCGAACGTCGCGCACCGCGGACGCGGCGTGGCGAAGACCAGTCCGTGTGCCTCGACCACGAAGCGCCGCAATCCAGCCTCGGCCAAAAACGGTTCAAGCGCCGGGTCCCACGCGCATTCTGGGAGCCACAGACTGTCCGGCCATCGTCCGAAATGCCGGTGGTAATCGGCTTTGGCCACGGCCAGTTGCGCACGGATGGCTGCCGGTTGCTCCAGCCACAACGGCAGGAGCGCATGGGTCGCCGCGCAGGTCAGAATCTCCAGGTGGCCGTCGTCCTGATGCCGTCGGAAGGCGCCCAGCAGGTCGCCCCGCAACGTCCGCCATTGCTCCAGCAGCGCGGCGCCCCGTTCCTGATAAAACTCCGCCACGGCGCAGAATTCCGGCTGGAGGAGGTGGCGTTCCGTTTCCTTCGCCGCCAGTTCCAGCCACTCGACCAGATAACGCTCCGTCCGGCTCCGCAGCAGCGCGTCGTCCAGCATCGCGCACAGCGTCGGGGTCAGCGTGAGCGTCAGGCGCCACGGGACGCCGTCGCGGTTCCAGGCGGCCATGGCCGTCAGCAACGGCAGGTAACATTCCGCCACCGCCTCGAAGAACCAGGATTCCTCGTAAAACCGCGGGTATTCCGGGTGCCGCACATAGGGCAGGTGCGCGTGCAAGACGAGGGCGAGGCGGCCTTTCATCGCGGGAGGAACCTCAGCGCACGCGGTTGATCAGCACCACGCCCGTGACCGCAAAGAACAGGTTGGGCAACCAGGCAGCCAGCCAAGGTTGCACCTGGCCACCCTGCCCCAGCGCGAAGCCCAGCCGCTGCAGGACGAAGTAGGCAAACCCCAGCGCGAGACTGCCGGCCACGCCGTAGAACATATTCCGCCGGCCCGACGGCGACCCGAACGGGATCGCGATGAACACCACGACCAGACAGGTCCACGGCGCCGCGAAGCGGGCCTGCAACTGGGTCTCCAGCAACGCGCGGTCCCGCGCCGGGATTTCCGGATGCAGCCGCTGGTAGTTCATGATTTCGCGCGAGCCGAGCTGCGGCCGGCGCATGGACTTCGTCCGGTTGAGCAGCGAACCCACACGGATTTCACTGCGGATGATCTCGGGTGTTTCCGTGAAGCCGGTGAGCGTCAGTTCGGGATAAGGCTGGTCGAGGTAGTTGTCGTCCGTGCTGGAACGGAACAGGAAGTCGCGCACGCCGAAAAAGGTCCACGCCCCGTTGGTCCACACGCCGGACTCCGCCTGAATGACCCGGCGCGCCCCCTGCCCCAGCGGCGCCCGGAAGCTCAGCCGGCCGCCTTCCCCGGTGTCGGGCCGCAGGGACTCCAGCGCCCATTGCCGTCCGCTGGCCGCCTCCGTGTTGGTGAGGTTCCGCCGCAGCACGTAGCCGTTGGTGAACACCTCGTTGGTCAGCGTCAGCGATTCGCCCGGCCAACGGCTCACGAGGTCCAGCGCACCGCCCATCTCAGCCACGGAGAACAGGGACTTCGACTTGAGCGCCGGCAACGGATCGGCGGCCCAGCGGTAGATCCGCTCAAGGCCGTTCGTCAGTCGCCAGTAGCCGTTGGTCCAGCGGACGCCCTCGGCCGAGATTTCACGGTAGGCATCGGCGGCGAGGAACAGCGCGATTCGCGGCTGCCGCAGTTCCCCGTTGGTCAGGTTGAAGGCGCCCAGGCTCCACGTCCGGTCGTCGGTCTGGTTCTTGAAATCAATCCGCGGCCGCCAGCTCTGGTCGGGTGCGTTGGTCGGATTGCCCCACGACGCCTTCAGTTGGTCTTCCTGCTCCTTGGCGTCCGGCATCCAGAACTCGTTCAGCGCATAGAGCCCCAGCGACGCCACGAGGCCGACGCCGAAATACGGCAGGCAAATCCGCCACAGGCTGATGCCCGCGGAACGCATCGCCGTGAGTTCGTGGTGCTTGGAATGGGCCGCCAGCACATACAGCAGGGCCAGCAGCAGCGCGAACGGCACCACGATCAGCAGCAACTCCGGCAGGCGGATCCAATACAGTTCGGCCACCCCCGCCGCGGTGGCGCCCAACTGCTGCAAGTCGGGCAAGGTGCCCAGCAGGTCGAAGGCGACCCAGAAAATCAGAAAGCCGCCGAGGCAGAATCCCAGCGGCGTCAGCAGTTCGCGCAGCAGAAAACGGTCAAGCAGGCGCATGCGGCGACCTCAGCTTACGGAACCCGGCGCCGCCGCCAAGGGTGGATGTCGGACTTCGATTCCGATGGGCGCATATCTTCTTCGTGGCCGCCGGGACCGGTTCCCGCGGTAGCCGCGGACGTGAGTCCGTGGCGGTGCCGGTCGGCGCGGCCTGCCTGCCACCGACTCACGTCCGCAGCTACCGCCGTGGCAAACGTGCAGCTCTGGATTCCTGGTCTCGCCTTGAGCCGGGGAATCGCGAACTCGTCCCCGGCTCAAGGCGCCGCCGGTAATCGCGGGGACAGCGGGCGCGCCGTCTGGAAAAAGTCCCGCCCCAACGCTTCCGCCCAAAGCCGGGCGGCTTGGAGGGCTCCAGTGGCGCTGAGGTGGATTTTGTCGGTGCGGTCGGCCGCGGCCAGCGTGTCGTAGTCCGGGCCGGCATGGCAGTGCGGGTGCAGCCGGATCATGCGTTCCTGCACGCGGCGGACACCTCCGTTGCCGCCGGGGGGCGACTGACGGTTCACCACGACGGCGAGGTGCGGGCAGCCGGCATCGCGCCGGGCCTGCTCGATCCAGGCGGCATAGTTCGCCGCGATCTTCTCGTCGTCCGGCTCCGGCCAGTCGTTTTGGCCTTGGTCGGACAGGATAGCGCGGACACCGGTAATCGCGCCGTATTGGGTGAGCGCGTGTTCCAACCGGCGATAGGGCATACGGAGCGAAGCATTCACGAAGGGATGGGCAAACGGCTCCCCGCGCGCGGACTTTGCCCAATGCTCCAGGCTGCTGCCGCCGAAGGCCGCGTTCAACACGAGCACCGGGACGTTTTGGGACCGGGCGATGTGCTCGGCGAAGGCCGCCCAGAAATACGGGCCATGCCCGGCGGGTGCGGGCCGAACCTGATCCCCAAACTGCCGGCCGACGGCCGGAGGCAGGAACTGCGGGTCGCCGGTTGCCTGATAGCGACGCTCGGCCTCCCGGTCGCCCACGGGCAGCGCGATGGTGTTGACCCGGTCATCGGATGCGCCCGGCAGGTTGATATCCCCGCCGTGCGCGACCGAATGGCCGACGACCACAAACACTTCGCCGACACCCACCCGTTCTACGGATGCGACAGCGTCAGCGCCTTCGCCGTGGGCGCGGACTTCGAGCGAATACCAGCCGGCGGCGGCGCGCAGTTGCCCCCGGAAACCGTGGTCCGCCTGGACGCTGCCGAGCGCCGTCCAGGCCCCGGGCTTGCCGGAAGCAACGTCCACCCACCGCGCCTCCACCGTCGCCCCCGGCCAGGCCGCCGTGCCCGCGACGGGAATCGTCGCGTCCCCCGCGAGGGTGCGCTGGAAAACCAACCGCGAGGCCGGCGAGGTGATGGTCAGCAGGGGTTGCGCCGCCGTGCCGGCGGTGGGGCGCAGGCGGACCCAGGCGACCGCGGGCGCCTTCAGCGACAAGCGCAACGACGCCTGGTCGCCGGTGAGAGCATTGGTCCTGACCGTGGCGAAATCCTGTTCCGTCCCGACGGTGCGGACCTCCGCGGTGACCCCGCCGGCCCAGCCGAAGTGTTGCCATTGCAGGACAAACTCCCCGCGCGGATCGGCGAAATTGCTCACGAGCAAAGAGGCTTCCCGGCCGTCGGGACTCAGGCCGGCAGCAAACGCCAACCGGCCCGCCACGTCGCCGCGGGTCGCCACCCGCCGCGACGTTTCCCGCAAACCTTGGAACGCCCGCAACGCCTCATAAATCTTCAGCGGCACACCGTGCTCGTTGAAGAGGCCGAAGCCGCCGAGTTCGCCGTGGAAGAAGTTGCAGACGTCCACCGGCGCCTCCTGAAGTTCGATCAACGCGGTGGTCGCAAAGGCGGCCCCGGCGGCCCCGGCCATGTCGGCGTAGAAGCTTTGGCGCGACGCCGGCGTGGCGGCAGAACCGAGCGCGGCCCAGCTGTTGCCGGGCAGGTAGTTCCATTCGTTCAGATGGCTTTCCGTGTCGGTGAATCCGTGGCCATCAAGCAGCCGGCGGATGGCCCGGGCGCGCGCGGTGAGCTCGGCGGGGTCGGCGGTATAGCAATGCCACGAGAAGAAGTTCAGCGGCACCTGGTCGGTGCGGCACATCGTGAGGAACTTCTCGGCAAATTCGGTGGGCACGAATTCGCCCCGGACAAACAGGCCGCTCGCCCCGAGGGCCGGGCCGCCGACCTTCAGCGCCGGGAACTCCCGTTTGATCGCCCGGGCGGCGGTCCGGTAGAGGCGCAGGTAATCTTCGTCGGTGCCGGTCCACATGGCCGGACGATTTTCGGGCTCGTTCCAGATTTCCCAGTGGCGGATGCCATAGTGAAACCCATTGGCCCAGCCCTCGTTGTAATGCCGGATGATGCCGAGGCAGACCGCGGCCCATTTGTCCGGATCAGCGGGCGGGTGGACATGCCGTTTCACCGTGGTGTGCTCGATGCTTTCCCCCAGACGATAGATCGGCTCGGCCCCCGTGCGGCGCACCGCGGCGAGGTATTCGTCGGTCAGGCGGAAGTCGTAGCTTTCCGGCCGGGCGGGATCCGCCTCCGGATTCGGGAATACTGCGTGGTGATCGACGACGTAGGGATTCGGCCAACCGCAGTCATGCAGCCGCGTGAAGGGAACCCCCAACTCGCGGTGCTCCCGGACGACGTCGAAGAGGCCGCCGGGAACCAACGGTCCCTTGTTGAGTCCGTGCAGCGGGCGAATCCGGCCGGCGGGAACCGAGAAATCGGCGGTGAGCACCGCGTCGGCCGCCCGGGACGTCAGCGTCATCAGGAAGCAGGCCAGCAAAGCCCAACCCCGAACCCAATTCCCACGGTGCCCATTCATGTGGGCGAATCCCGCCAGAATCCGGTGCGGGTGGCGAGCATGCGCCCGGGCCGGAAGCGTTTGGTTCGTCCGTTGGCTTGGCAGCCCGGCCGTTCCCTGCGTGGATTCGCCCGTGCCGACCGCCCTCGCAGACTTTGAACCGGACGAACTTGCGCAGCAGTTCGTGGCCTGGGGCTTCAAGCCCAGCCACGCCGCGCGGGTGCTGCGGGCGCATTACGCCGGTCGGACTCCGCCCGGTTCCGCTGCCTTGCGCCTGCCGGCGGGCCTGGCCGAACGCCTGGGCACGGCGACGGAGCCGGCGGCGGAATTGGCGGTCCGCCAAGTGGCCAACGACGGCACCACCAAGCTGCTGCTGCGCCTGGCCGACGGGCGCACGGTGGAATCGGTGCTGATGCCGGACTTCCGCCCCGACCGCGCGGCGGGTTGCCTTTCGTCGCAGGTGGGGTGCGCGATGGGCTGCGACTTCTGCGCGACCACGAAGACGGGCTTCGAGCGCAACCTGACGGCCGGCGAAATCGTCGAGCAATTCCTGGCGCTGCGGCGCGAGGCCGAGGCCGCCGGGCGCCGGCTCCAGACCGTAGTGTTCATGGGCATGGGCGAACCCTTGCTGAACCTCGACGCCGTGCTGCCGGCGGTGCGCCGGTTGGCCGACAACGCCCTCGGCGCGCTCGGATGGCGGCAGATCACCGTGTCAACTGTTGGCATCGTGCCCGGCATGGATGCGCTCACCGCCACCGGCTTGAACTTCAACTTGGCCGTGTCCTTGCACGCACCGGACGACGCGACGCGCGCCCAATTGCTGCCGGTGGGCAAACGGTTTCCCCTCGCCGACATTCTCGCCGCCGCCGACCGCTTCCAAGCCCGCCGCGGCCGCCCGGTGACGATCCAGTATTGCCTCCTCGCCGGCGTGAATGATTCGCCCGAACACGCGCATCGGCTCGCCGAATTGCTCGGCACCCGGCGGATGCACGTGAACCTCCTGCGCTACAACCCGACCGGGCTCAGCCTGCGCGGAGTCGCTTACGCGCCGTCGCCGGAGCCCGTGGCCGAGGCGTTTGCCGGTATCCTGAAGGCGCGCGGCCTGGTCGCCCACTTCCGGCGTTCGCGCGGCATGGACATCGACGCCGCGTGCGGGCAACTGCGCCGCCGCGCCGCCGAGGCCAGTCCGGCCGCCGGCTGACGGATTGTCGTGCTGCTGCCCGCCGCCTATCCTCGCCTCCATGCTGTTGTTTCGTGAGAAGGTTCCCGCCGACTGGCTGCCGAAGGTGAAGGCCAATCTGCCGGCGGTGCTGGTGGACCACGCCCACCTGGAGCGCAAGGCGGCAACCTCGGCGCTCAACCTGGAGAAATTTCGCCAGCTCTTCGACCGGGTTCACGAGCTCAACGCCATCGCGATCGAGGAACTTCAGCACTTCGAACTGGTGCTCGGGCTGTTGCGGCGACGGGGCATTCCCTTCGGCGAACCGCGGCCGAGCCCTTGGATCCGCGGCCTGATGCGCGCGGTGCGCAGCGGCATCCAGGGCCAAGTGATCGACCACCTGATCGCCTGCGCGCTGATCGAGGCCCGGAGCTGCGAGAAGTTCCAGTTCCTAGCCGAGGGACTGAGGGACGAGGATCCCGAGTTGGCCGCATTCTACGCGAGCCTGGTGGAATCGGAGGGCAACCACTACGCCACCTACCTGATCATGGCGCGGCACATCGACCTGGAAGAAACGGACCGCCGGCTGGATTGGTTCCTCGACCTCGACGCCGAACTGATGCGGCTGCCCAACGCGGAGCCGATCCTGCACTGAGCGCCACCGCCGGCCGGCCGATTCACGCGGATTTCAGGAAACCTCGCCGCCAGACCGGGTAAGCCGGCCGACGAGGGCGTCCGCGCTTCGCCAAACCGCCACGCTCCGGCCCTACCGCCCGGCCATTCACCCAATCGTCACCGAAACCACCCATTCCGGGGCTTGTTCCGCCCCTGTCCCTGCGGTTCGCTCTGCGCCGTTGCCCGGCCCGGTGGCCGGGCCGCACCGTTCAACGATTTGCCGAATCACATGCAACTGCCGTCGCCCAAAGACCAGCTCCTCTACACGCCGGGTCCCCTCACCACGTCGCTGTCCGTCAAGCAAGCGATGCTGCACGACGCCGGGTCGTGGCACTGGGAATTCAACGCCAAGGTCGCCAGCATTCGCGAGCGCCTGCTGAAGCTCGCCGGCCTCTCCAGCGAAGGCGGCTGGGAAGCCGTCCTGCTCCAGGGCAGCGGCACCTTTGGCGTCGAAGCCGTCTTCCAGACCTGCACGCCGCCGAACGGTAAGATCGCCGTGCTGTCCAACGGCGCCTACGGCGAGCGCATGGTGCTCATGCTCCAGCACGCGAAGATCGACCACGTCGTCCTGCGCACGCCGGAGAACGTGCCAAACGATCCCGCGGCCCTCGATGCCCTGCTCGCCGGTGACCCGGCGATTACCCAGGTTGCCGTCGTCCACTGCGAGACGACCACCGGCCTCCTCAACGACATCGCCGCGTTGGGCGCCGTCACCAAGAAGCACGGCCGCACCTACATCGTGGACGCCATGAGCAGCTTCGGCTCGATCCCGATCGACTTCGAGGCCTGCGCCATCGACTTCCTCATCTCGTCCGCCAACAAGTGTGTCGAGGGCGTGCCCGGCTTTAGCTTCATCTTGTGCCGCCGCGCCAAGCTGCTCGCCAGCGCCGGCTGGGCGCGCAACCTGAGCATGAACCTCCTGGAACAGCTCAAGGGCTTCGAGAAGAACGGCCAGTTCCGCTACACGCCGCCGACCCATTCGCTGCTCGCCTTCGAACAGGCGCTCAACGAGCTCGATCTCGAAGGTGGCGTCGCCGCCCGCGGCGCACGCTATCGCCGCAATCACGAGGTGCTGCTCGCCGGCATGACCAAGCTCGGTTTCAAGAGCTACCTGCCCAGCGCGGTGCAGAGCCACATCATCACCAGCTTCATCTTCCCGGCCGACCCGAAGTTCACTTTCGAGGCGTTCTACCGGCTCGTGGCGAACAAGGGCTACATCCTCTATCCCGGCAAGATCAGCCAGGCCGACACCTTCCGCATCGGCAGCATTGGCCGCCTGTTCGAGGCCGACATGCGCGCCGTCGTTTACGCGATCGGCGAGGCGATCGAGGAGATGGATGTTAAGTTGTAAGGACCAATTCCCAATGATCAGTTCGCTTACCGCCTCGCGAGGACTACGCCCGGGCCTTTTCTTCGCACTGGTCATTGGTCATTGCTCATTGGCCCTTGCCGCCCCTCTTCCCCGCGCCCACTCGCACAACGACTACGAGCACCCGCGCCCGCTGTTCGACGCGTTGGAGCAGGGCTTCGGTTCGGTCGAGGCCGACATCTACCTCGTCGAGGGCAAGCTGCTCGTCGCTCATGATCGCAAGGACCTGAAGCCGGAGCGCACGTTGCAGGCGCTTTACCTCGACCCGCTGAAGGCGCGGGTCGCCGCGAACGGCGGCCAGGTCCACGTCGGCGGCAACGGCTTCACACTGCTCATCGACGTGAAGGACAACGCAGCGGCGACCTACGCCGTGCTGCGCGAGGTGCTCGCCGCGCATGCGCCGATGCTGACCCGCTTCACGCCGACGAACACCACGCCGGGCGCCATCACCGTCATCCTGTCCGGCAATCGCCCGACGGAACAGGTCGCCGCCGAGCCGGTCCGCTGGTGTGGCATTGACGGCCGCTTCGCCGAACTCACCAGCAACCCGTCGCCGCACTTGGTCCCGCTGGTCAGCGACAGTTGGTCCACGCATTTCGGCTGGTTCAAGGGCGGCAAGCTGGCCGAAGCCGACCGCACCAAGCTCCGCAGCCTCGTGGCCCAGGCCCATCGCGACGGCCGCAAGATCCGCTTCTGGGGCGCGCAGGACCAACCGTTCGTCTGGAAGGAGCAGCACGAGGCCGGCGTGGATTTCATCAACACCGACAAGCTCGCGGAACTGCGCGCCTTCCTCCTCTCTGCCCCCTCATCGCAACCATGACCGCCCCCGCCCTTTCCTGGAACCAACGCGCCCGCGCCCGCTTTCCCGCCGGTTCCAACGGGGAATACGGCATCCCCGACGAAAACGTGCCGGTCATCGAACGCGGGACCGGCTGCCGCGTGTGGGACACCGAGGGCCGCGAGTTCCTCGACCTGACGATGGCGTGGGGTTCGGCCCTGGTTGGCCACGCGCATCCCAAGGTCGTCGAGGCCGCCACGAAGGCCGCGGTCGAGGGCACCAACTACGCCGCGGTCAACCGCCGCAGCGTCGAACTGGCGGAACGCATCTGCGCGCTCAGCCCGTGCGCGGAACGCATCCGCTTCGTCGCCTCGGGCACGGAGGCCACCATGCTCTGCCTGCGCGTCGCCCACGCGGCCACCGGGCGGCGCAAGGTGTTGCGCTTCGAGGGCGCCTACCACGGGCAACATCCCGTTGGCATCGCGGGCATGATTCACAGCCGCCCGACGAATCTCCCGACGTGCGATCCCGCCGGGGCCGGCGCGCCTTGGGTCGAGAACGATGTCCTGGTTGCGCCCTTCAACGACTTGGCCCGCACTTCGGAGATCATCGCCACCCACGCCGCCGAACTCGCCGCGGTGATTGTCGAACCGTTCCACCGCTGCCTTTCGCCCGTGCCCGGATTTCTCGAAGGACTCCGCGCCGCCACCCGCCAGCACGGCGTGGTGCTTGTGTTCGACGAGGTCGTGACCGGCTTCCGCTTCGCGCTCGGCGGCGCCCAGGAATACTACGGCATCCAACCCGACCTCGTGGCCTACGGCAAGGCGCTCGGCGGCGGTTTCCCCATCGGCGCCTACGCCGGCCGCGCGGACCTGATGGAAGCCGTCAACGAACACCGCCTGCCCGGGCCCCACTACGCGTGGTCCGCCTCGACGACCGGCGGCAATCCGGTCTCGTGCGCCGCCGCGCTGGCGGCCATCGACCTGTTTTCCGCGCCCGGCGTTTATCCCGGCCTGCATGCGGCCGGCCGGAAACTCCGCGAACGCATGGCCGCCGTCGCCCGCGAACAGGGCGAAGCCGTGCAGATCCTCGGCGACGGTCCGCTGGCGCAGGTGGCGTTCTCGGCCAACGCCATCCGTGACCAGCAAGGCTGGCTCGCCAGCAATCGCGCCCGCGGCCGGGCCGTGATGCTCGAACTGCTGGCCCGCGGCGTGTTCCTGAATCCGATGGGCACGAAGCTCTACCTGTCGCTTGCCCACACCGACGCGGACATCGAAGACTTCGTGACGCGCTTCGCCGAAGCGGTGCGCGCCACGTCGCCTGCCGGATGAACTCCGCCCGCAACATCATCGTCGGTTCGCTGGTCGCTTTCGCCGTCCTAGTCGGGCTGCTGGTGTGGAATCCGCGCTCCTCCACGACTGGAAAGACCGCGACCGGTGCGCCCGCCAAGCCGCTGCTCGTCTACTGCGCCGCCGGAATGAAGGCGCCGATGGAGGCCATCGCCCATGCCTACGAGGCTCGATACGGCGTCCAGGTTCAGCTCCAGTTCGGCGGCTCGGGCACGCTGCTCAGCAACCTCCGCGTGTCGAAGCAGGGCGACCTCTTCCTCGCCGCCGACGACTCCTTTCTCGATCTTGCCCGCTCGAACCAACTGATCGCCGAAACCCTGCCGCTCGCCCGCATGACGCCGGTCATTGCTGTGAAGAAGGGAACGGAAGGACGGTTCAAGAGCCTGACCGACCTCGAACGGGACGGCGTCAGCCTTGCCTTCGCCAATCCCGAAGCCGCCGCCATCGGCAAGGTCTGCCGCGACCTGCTCCAGCGCGCCGGCCGGTGGGACGCGCTGCAACCGCGGATCAAGGTGCTGAAACCGACCGTCAACGACCTCGCCAACGACGTGAAGCTCGGCACCGTGGACGCCGCGTTGGTCTGGGATTCGACCGTCGCGCAATATCCGGAACTCGCGGCGATCCACGTGCCCGAACTCGATGCCGGCGCGGCGACCGTTTCACTCGCGGTGCTCCATTCCACCACCCAGCCGACGGCGGCATTGCGCTTCGCCCGCTTCGCGGCGGCCCGCGACGCCGGCCTGACTGAGTTTGAACATCACCATTTCACCGTCGTGCGCGGCGATATTTGGAGCGAGGCGCCGGAAGTCCTCCTGTTCTCCGGCGGCGTCAATCGCCTCGCCATCGAGGACACCCTGCGGCGCTTCGAGGAGCGCGAAGGGGTGAAGGTCACCCGGGTTTACAATGGCTGCGGCATCCTCACCGCCCAGATCCGCTCCGGCCAGCGGCCCGACGCCTACTTCGCCTGCGACGTGTCGTTCATGACTACGGTCAGCAATTTTTTCACGCCCGCGGTCAATCTTGCCCAGACCCGCATGGTCATCCTGACGCAGAAGGGCAACCCGAAGAACCTCCGCGGCCTCGCCGACCTGACGAAACCCGGACTCGCCCTGGGCGTCGCCAACGAACAGCAGAGCGCGTTGGGCTCGCTCACCGCCCGGCTGCTCCGCTCCCAGGGATTGCTCGAAAAGGTCATGGCCAACGTGAAGGTGCAGACCCCGACCGCCGACCTGCTCGTGAACCAGATCCGCACCGGCTCGCTCGACGCCGTGGTCGTTTACACCGCCAATACCAGCCAGGTTCGCGACGTCCTCGACGTGGTGGAGCTGCCCGAACCCGAGGCGCTCGCCATCCAGCCCTACGCCATCGGCCGCAACTCGGACCATGCCCAGCTCATGGACCGCCTGCTGGCCACGCTGCGCTCCGCGGAGTCCCGGCAGCGCTTCGAGGCGACGGGCTTTCGGTGGCGCGAGGAAGGAGCGAAGCCGTGAAAGGGGAGTGCGGAATGCGGAGTGCGGAATGCGGAACGGCCAACGCCGTATCCGAGAGCGCGCCAGCGTCTTGGAGTGCGGCTGCGCAGCGAAGCGAAGCTGCCGCTTTCGCCGGAGAACAGCGTCTCGAAAAACTCCTGCGTCGCCAACCAGGCCGCCCGCAGCCAAAGCGGTGGCCAGCCACCGCACTCCAAGACGCTGCCGCGCGTCCCTCCGCACCGGCTCAAGTCTGCGCATGACTCCACCGGCGCCAGCCCCACCGGTCGCCAGCACGGCCCGCCGTTCCGACCGGCTGTTCTACGCGAGCTTCGCGATCCTCGGCGGCTGTTACCTGCTGCTGCTGCTGGCCACGCTCGTTGCGGATCTGTTTTATACGTCGCCCGGTCACCTCTGGCGCGCGCTGCAAAGCCAGGAAATCCGCTACGCCATCCGGCTGAGCCTGCTGAGCTGCACGCTCACCACGCTGCTCTCGCTCTGGGTCGCCGTGCCCATCGGCTACCTGATGGCCCGCGTGCAGTTCCCGGGAAAGCGCCTCGTTGACGCGGTCTTCGACATTCCCATCGTGCTTCCGCCACTCGTCATCGGCCTGAGCCTGCTGATCCTCTTCCAGACGCCGCCCGCCCGGGCGTTGGAGCGGATCTTCCCGGTCACCTACGCCGTTCCGAGCGTCATCCTCGCGCAGTTCATGGTCGCCGCCGCCTTCGCGGTGCGGACGATGAAGGCCACGTTCGACCAGATCAGCCCGCGCCACGAACAGGTCGCGCTCACGCTGGGCTGCACGCGCAGCCAGGCGTTCTGGATGGTCGTGCTGCCCGAGGCCCGCCGCGGCTTGCTCACCGCCGCGACGCTAGCGTGGGCGCGTTCGCTCGGGGAATTCGGCCCCATCCTCGTCTTCTCCGGCGCCACCCGGATGAAGACCGAGGTGCTCTCCACGACCGTCTTCCTGGAACTCAGCGTCGGGAACCTCGAAGCCGCCGTCGCCGTCTCGCTGCTGATGGTCGCCGCCGCCGTGCTGGTGCTGCTGCTGATCCGCACGAAGGGCACCGAACCCGGGAGGCCGCTGTGAAGGTATTTTCCGCGCTTAGCTCTGCGAGTGGTATGCCCCGAAACGCGGGGGCGAATCGACGCGGCGATTTCCCACCCTGTCCGCTTTCCCCTCACCCTAGCCCTCTCCCCCGGGGAGAGGGGAAAGCCCCCTTGGCCGCGACAACTTCACAGCTCCAACTGACGAAGACTGCGCAGCGTAGGTCTGAACTAAAGCAACACGCGGGTGAAGGCGCCGGGCACCGTTACCTTCTCCCTCTCCCCGGGGGAGAGGGCCGGGGTGAGGGGGAACCGCGCACTGGCAGACATCGCCGCGCAGTCCGCTCCTGCGCTTGCCCGCACAATCGCAAATCCACCCTGCCCCAGTGATCCGCCTCGAACAGGTCAGCGTGCGCGCCGGGAGCTTCCTGCTCCGCGACCTGTCGTTGTCCGTGCCGGCGGGCGCTTACGCAGTCCTCATGGGCCGCACCGGTTCGGGCAAGACCACGCTGCTCGAGGCCATCTGCGGCCTGCGGATGGTCTCGGCCGGCCGCATCCTGCTCGGCGGCACCGACGTCACCGCCTTGCCCCCGGCCGAGCGCGGCGTCGGCTTCGTGCCGCAGGACGGCGCGCTGTTCCAGCACCTCACCGTGCGCGAGCATCTGGAGTTCGCCCTCGTCATCCGCCGCTGGCCGCGCGAACGCATCGCCACCCGGGTCGCCGAGCTCGCCGGCTGGCTGGGCCTGAACGCGCTGCTCGACCGCCGGCCCGCCGGACTCAGCGGTGGCGAAACCCAGCGCGTCGCGCTCGGCCGCGCGCTGTCGTTCCAGCCGCGCATCCTTTGCCTCGACGAACCGCTCAGCGCGCTTGATGACGAGAGCCGCGCCGGAATCTGCACGGTGCTGGAAGATGTCTGCGCCCGCACCGGCGTCACCGCCCTGCACATCACCCACAACCTCGCTGAAGCCGAACGCCTCGCCGACTGTCTGTTGCTGCTCAAAGATGGATGCCTCGAAACCAGCAACCGCTGAAGACGGTGCGCAGCCAGCCAGTGGGACAGGCTTCCAGCCTGTCGCTGGGGCTTCCAGCCCCCGACTAACGAATCTTTGGGCTGGAAGCGCGGGAGACAGGCAGGATAACTGTCCCTCTGCTCTCCCCGAGCTGACCGCCGAGGAACTCGCCACCTACGACTGGCAGTTCCCCGTCGCCGGTTTTGGCGAAGACGGCCAACGTCGGCTCAAGGGCGCGTCCGTGCTGATTTCGCGCATCGGCGGACTTGGCGGCACGGTTGCGCTCCAGCTCGCCGCGGCTGGCGTTGGCCGCTTGATCCTCGCCCACGGCGGCAACCTGAAACCCAGCGACCTCAACCGGCAGTTGCTCATGTCCCACGCCGGGCTCGGCACGCCGCGGATGGACCAGGCCGTCGCCCGGCTGAAGGCGCTGAATCCCCGGCTCGAAATCGTCGCCGAGCCCGCCAACATCTCCGAAGCCAACGCCGCACGGCTCGTCGCCCAGGCCGATGTGGTCGTGGACTGCGCGCCGCTCTTCGCCGAACGCTACCTGCTCAATCGTGAGTCCGTGGCCCAGCGCAAGCCGATGGTGGAGGCCGCCGTTTACGACCTCGAATTCCACCTCACCGTCTTCGTTCCTAGCGAGACGCCCTGCCTTCGCTGCCTCTATCCTGAGCCCTCCGCCACCTGGACGCGGAAGTTCCCAGTCTTCGGCGCCGTCTCGGGCGTAGCCGGCTCTCTGGCGGCGCTGGAAACGATCAAGCTTGTCGCCGGCTTCGGCGAAACCCTGCGCGGCCAACTGCTCACGATGGACCTCCGCAACCACTCGGTGACAAAGCTGCGAATTCGCCGGCTTCCCGGTTGTCCCGACTGCGGCAAACTCTAGCCTCCGGAAATCAGCGGCATGAACCAGTTCATCAAAGTCGGCATGTGGCACCCGGAGGCTATGATTGGACAACCGGCATTGGCCGGCGCGCCCGCGTCTTGGAGTGCGGCGGCGAAGCGAAGCGAAGCTGCCGCTTTGGTTGGAGGACGATGCTCAGGAAAAGGCCAACGCCCCAGCTACATCACCCCGTTAAGAAAGCGGTGGCATGCCACCGCACTCCAAGACGCTAGCGCGCACTTCTGCGCCTTCATTGTCCTCATCCTCGGGGTTCTGCTTCTCCCTTTCTCCGCTGCCGCCTGCCGCTATTCCATCCGCGACACCGGCTTCGTGGACCTCGGCACCGACGCGTATGTGCTCGACCTCGCCTTTCCGGCCGGCTTCACCGCCGGCCAGCGTTACAGCCAAGCCGCCACCGGCCTCTTTCTCGAAGCCAACGTCGGTTTCAACGCCAAGGAATCCGCCTCGCCCGCGCTTCGCCTCGCCGACGCCGGCGGACGTTCGTTGGACCTCTTGGCCGGGCAATCGCTGCCGACTGATCCAGCCGCCATCGCCCGGCTGCTGGAATCCGTCGTTGCCTCGCCCCGTCGCGAAGACATCCACCGCGAAGCCCTGCGTGCCTACGCCGTCGTCGTGCTCGTCGAGGGCACGGATGCGACGGACAACGAACGCGTCCGCGCCGCGATCCAGAACGCGAGCGCCGGCATCGCGAAGCTGATGCCGTCCATGCCCAAGCCCGTCGATGTGCCCCCACAGATGGTGACCATTCCGGTGACCGAACAGGGCGCCGAGTCGGTGCTGATCTGGGGACTCGGCTTCGAACCCCGGCTGTCGCCCGAGGCCCGCGTCGCCCTCGTTTACGGCCGTGGCCGCCGGCTCGGCTCCCCGCTGGAAGGCGCGCTGATCACCCGCACCGCCTTGCAGGAACGCCTCGCGATGATCGGCCAGGACTGCGAATGCGACCTCGACCGCGCCTGGCTCAAGGGTCCGGTGCTGCCCGGGCGCTGGGACCGCGAACTCCAGCAGCTCGCCGCCAAGACGCTGGGATTCGATCCGGAAAACCCGATGGTCCGCACCGAGGTCAGCCGCATCGTCCTGCGCGGCGAAGGCGACAAAGCCAAATCGAAGAAGCCCTCGACCGCGCTCGCCCTGGGTTACACCGAGGAATCGGTGGACGCCGCCAGCACCGATTCCAGCGCTGCCGGCGACGAGGCTGCGGAAACCACTTCACCCGCCTCAACGCCCAGCACCAACACTCCCCCCAGCACACCGAAACCGCCGCCCCTGGCGACGCCTTCAGCGCGGCCGGTGTGGTTCGCATTGTTCGGCTTCCTCGCCGCCGCGGTCGCCGCGGGACTGATCGTGCTGCGTCGTTCACTGAGGAATTGAGTCCATGCGTCCTCCCATCGACCAATCCCCTCACAGTGCTCGCCAGTCAGGCGTGTGGTTGTCGGGGGTGTCAGCGGGCCTTCCCCTCTCCCTAGGGGAGAGGGTCAGGGTGAGGGCGGGCCTCGGTGGCAGCGGACGTAAGGAGGCTCACTTTGTGGCGAGGGACGCGGGATGCGAAACGCGAGCTCCAGGGAACCGATACCCGAAGACTTCCGCGCTCGCTCAGCGCCCACCTCACCCCAGCCCTCTCCCCCCGCTAAGGCGGGCGGAGAGGGAGAACGTGACGGCGCCTTGCCACACTCGACGCGTCGGTCTGCGGTTCAGCGAACCGATGCACATGGGCGGGCTTCCAGCCGGTTGCCGTTCACCGCGGAGCGCAGGGCTCCAGCCATCCCTCCTCATTTCGGTTTCCTTCCCGTCCTAATCCGCCAATGCCCCTCCTCGCGCTCATCTGGAAGGAACTCTGGCATCACCGGGTCAATGCGTTCCTGGTCGCCGCCGGGCTCGCGCTCGCCGTGGCGCTGCTCACCGTCGTGCGCCTGACCACCGCCGCCGCCGAGCGCGAGACGCGCCGCGTGATGCGCGACCTCGGCTTCAACCTCCGCATCATTCCCCGCGACACCGACATGGACGCCTTCTGGGCCAGCGGCCATTCGGACAAGACGCTGCCGGCCGACACCGTCCAGAAGCTCGCCGCGCAGCACGGTCTGTTCGTCACCTTCAACCACCTCACTCCCGCGCTGGAACGCCGCTTCCCCGTGGCCGGCCGCGACGCGATCCTGTCCGGCATCGGGCCGTCGGTGATCGGTCCCGGCGAAAAGAAGCAGCCGATGGGCTTCCTCATCGCCAAGGGCACCGTCTATCTCGGATCGGAAATCGCCGCCCGCCTGGGCGCGAAGCCGAAGTCCAAGATCGAACTCGCCGGCCGCAGCTTCACGGTCGAACGCGTGCTCGCCGAAAGCGGCTCCGACGACGACATCCGCCTCTACGCCGCGCTGGAAGACGCCCAGTCGCTACTCGGCCTGCCGGGCCGGATCAACGAGATCAAGGCCATCGACTGCCTCTGCCTCACCGCTGACCAGGATCCGCTGAGCCAGCTCCGTGCGGTGCTGGAAAAGGCGCTGCCCGAGGCCAAGGTGCTCCAACTCCGTTCGCTCGCGGACGCCCGGGCGAAGCAGCGGCAGATGGCCGAACGCTACGCCGCCTTCGCCGTGCCGGTCGGCTTGCTCGGCGGCGCGCTGTGGGTCGGACTGCTGACGGTGCTCAATGTCCGCGAACGTCGCGCCGAGATCGGCCTGTGGCGCGCTCTCGGCCGCGGCTCGGGCCGGATCGCTGCGCTGTTCCTCGGCAAGGCGGCGCTGCTCGGCCTGGTCGGCGCGGGACTCGGCTATGGGTTGGGCACGGCCCTCGCGCTGCGCTTCGGCCCCGACATCTTCAAGGTCACCGCCAAGGCGCTGGAACCCGACTTCGCGCTGCTGGCCTGGGCCGCGCTGCTGACGCCGGTCTTCGCGGCGGTGTCCGCCTTCCTGCCCGCGATGCTGGCCGTGGCGCAGGACCCGGCGGACTCGCTGAAGTCGGATTGAGGAGGGAGAATGAACAGCGAAGACGCGAAGACGCGAAGAAACCTTCAGAAATGGATCCGAATCACCGGAACCACCCAAACACTTTTGTTCGTGTTACTGATTTCGCCGTTCGTATGGGGGTTGGTATCCGTCGCGACAACGCATCGGGTTCCGGCCGCAGTAAAGGACGTCAGACAGCTTGCGACTCAAATCCGTCCTCATGTGGCAGATGGGAAACTGGTTACCTATTTGGCCGACTGCGAAGAGCGAATCCAGGCAGGCAGGTTGGCGCCGTCCAACTGCGTGCCACCATGGGCGTCATCTCTCCCGGCTCCTCATCATCTCGTCCAAAGTGCTGCCACGTATGACGGCACCAATCTGTGTGTAGACGCGTCATTGGTTACGAAGCATGGGACGATGGAACTCAGGTTAAGCTTGGAATCATCAGTTCACCCAAAGGGCAATGAGGCAAACTACGTGCTGATGGTCACCCCGGATTGCTCAATCCGGATTCCTCGCGAGCCGCAATGACGCCTGTTCAACCCGAGCCACCCGAATCAAGCCAAGGTCTCCGTCTTACTTCGCGTCTTCGCGCCTTCGCTGTTCACCCCTCCCCTTCCCCATGATCACCTGCGAACAGGTCAACCGCACCTTCCACGGCCCCGGCGGCGAGGTCCGCGGGCTAAGTGACGTTTCGTTTACGGTCGCGCGCGGCGAATTCGTCGCCGTGCAGGGTGCCAGCGGCTCGGGCAAGAGCACGCTGCTGCTCACGCTCGGCGGCATGTTGCGGCCGTCGTCCGGGCGAGTGGTGGTGAACCGGCACGAGCTTTACGGGCTTTCCGCGGCGGAACGCGGCCGGGTGCGCGCGGCGGGCATCGGTTTCGTGTTCCAGCTCTTCCATCTCGTGCCCTACCTGACCGTGCTGGAGAACGTATTGGCCGGGCTGCCCGGTTCGGTGGATTCCGCGGCCCGCGCGCGTGCGGCAGCCTTACTGGATGAATTCGGGCTGTCCCATCGCGCCGCGCACAAGCCGGCCACGCTCAGTGCCGGCGAACGCCAGCGCACCGCCCTCGCCCGCGCCATCCTCAAGCAGCCGGCCGTGATCCTCGCCGACGAACCCACAGGTAACCTTGACCCCGAGAACGCCGCCGCCGTGTTCCGCCATCTCGCCGCCTACCGGCAACGCGGCGGCACCGTGATGGTCGTCACCCACGGCCAAGACGCCGCGCCCCACGCCAGCCGCACCTTCCGGCTGGAACAGGGCCGGCTCACAGAACTCCAAGCCAGCGTGATTGCATGATGACCCAAAGGAATTCAGTGTTCTGGACGAGGGAATGGCCCGTTGGTTTTCCAGCCCGCCCTCACCCCGGCCCTCTCCCCCGGGGAGAGGGAGAAGCGCTCCAACCTGTGGAACCCACACACGCACAACTGACGAGGACTGGCGGGTGTAAGTCTGAATCCAAGCGCAGCGCATGTGGAGTTTCGACGCGCGGCACCATTCCCCCTCTCCCCGGGGGAGAGGGCCGGGGTGAGGGCGGGCCAACTTCAAATCTTCAGCGGAACATTTGCTCCACTTTGGCGGCTTTCCTCATGCCCACTTTCCCACTTTCTCCCCTGCTCGCCTTGGCTCTCGTCGTGCCGACGCTCCACGCCGCCGACTGGCCGACCTACGCCGGCAACTACGCCCGCAGCGGCGTGAGCCCGGACCCGTTGCCCGCCAGCCCGGCCGAGGCGTGGGTCTGGACGTCGCCGCAGCCTCCGCAGCCCGCGTGGCAGGGCGAAGCCAAGTGGGACGGCTACAACAAGGTCTTCGACATGAAGCCGCGGCAGATCTTTGACCGCGCGTTCCACGCGGTCGTTGCGCAGGGCCGCGTCTATTTCGGCTCGTCGGCCGACGACAAGGTTTACTGCCTCGACGCCCGGACCGGCCGCGAACTCTGGTCGTTCTACACCGAGGGCCCCGTGCGCCTCGCGCCCAGCATCGCCGACGGACGCGCCTTCTTCGGCTCTGACGACGGCTCGGTCTATTGCCTCGACGCCGCCACCGGTCAGCCGGTCTGGCAGACGCTCGCCGCGCCCAAGGACCGGCGCATTCCCGGCAACGGCCGCGTCATCTCGAACTGGCCCGTGCGCACCTCGGTCGTCGTGCAGGACGGCACGGTTTACACCACGGCCGGCATGTTCCCGTCGGAAGGCGTCTATCTGCTCGCGTTCGACGCCAAGACCGGCGCGGAGAAGTGGCGGCAAATCCAGACAGACCTGCCCGCGCAGGGCTATCTGCTCGCGTCGAAGTCGCGCCTCTATGTCCCGGCCGGCCGGAACAATCCCGCCGTGTGCGACCTCACCACCGGCAAACGTCAGCGCGTGGTCGAGGGCGGCGGCGGCACCTACGCGTTGCTGACCGACGACATGCTGGTCTTCGGACCGGGCAGGAACGGCCAGCTCGGCGCCGTGGAGGAAGGTCAGAGCGACCAGCTCGCGTCGTTCCAAGGCAACCACATGATCGTCACGCCGACCCGCTCCTACCTGCATTCCGACACCGAGCTCAGCGCCCTGGACCGCGCCCGTTACCTCGACCTGGCCCGCCAGCGAAAGGCGCTCGCCAAACGCCAGTCCGACGTGGTGAAGGAAATCCGCAAGCTGGGCGACAAGCCCGAGACCGCCGCGAAGCGCGACGCACTGAAGGCGGAGCTCACCGGCATTGGAACCAAGGTGGACGAACTGACCGCCGGCATGGAGAACTGCCTCGCGTGGAAGATTCCGTGTCGCTGGCCCCTGGCCCTCGTCCTCGCAGGCAACACGGTCGTGGCCGGCGGCGAAGATGAGGTCGCCGGTTTCAATGCCACGGACGGCAAGTCCGCCTGGAAACTTCCCGTGCGCGGCAAGGCCTATGGCCTCGCAGCGGCCGACGGCGCCCTGCTGGTCAGCACCGACAGCGGCACGATCCATTGCTTCCGCGGACCCACTGAGCGTGCCGCCCTGCAAATCAAGGAGACCCAACCATGAAATCCGACTCCACAAGCCGCACGCTGGACGAAGTAGGGCAGGCTGCCAGCCTGCCCGCTGCGCCGATAGGCGCGAAACGCCGACGCATTGAGGCCAAGATTTCGGGCAGGCTAGCAGCCTGCCCTACTTTGAGGGACGCGCATTCGCTGGGGTTGATCGCGATTCTTCTCGTGGTCGTGCTTGGCAGTCCGGCGTCGGCGCAGCAAGAGCCCGGCCTCATGGCCCATTGGAGGTTCGCACCGGACCGGCAACTGGGCGACGACGTGAAACCCGTCTTCGGTGGGCCCGACGCCACGTTCACCGGCTCAGTGAAGTTCATTGCCGACCCCGCGCCGCCGCGCGTGGAACTCGACGGCCGCACCAGCGAGCTGCTCGTTGCGCCGGATCTTTCCAAGGCCCTGCTGCCGCCAAAGGACATCACGGCCGAAGCCTGGGTCCGCCTGGACAAGGCCGAGACGTGGGGCGGCATCTTCGGGGTCCTCCAGGACAACGGTGAGTTCGAGCGCGGGTGGTTGCTGGGCAATCGCGACTCCGCGTTCTGCTTCGGGCTCGCGTCTGAGAAGACCAAGAAGCTCAACTACCTGACCTCGCCGACGCCTTTTGGGCTGGGCCGCTGGTATCACGTCGTCGGCACCTATGACGGCACGTCGCAGCGCCTTTATGTGAACGGCGCCCTCGCCGCCGAGGCCGCCACCGAATCCGGCCCCATCGCGTATCCGCCCAAGGCGCCCGTCACGATCGGCTCCTACAAGGATGACGATGAAAACTACCGGCTCACGGGCGCGATCCACGAGGTCCGCCTGTTCCGCCGGGCGCTCGCCGCGAGCGAGGTCCACGAGCGTTACGACCGGAAGAAGGCCGAATTCCCCGAACCCGCCCCGCCGCCCAAGCTGCTCCGCCTGGCCTACGGACCCTTCGTGGATTGGCGTGACCGGAACACCGCCGTGGTGACCTACGAAACCGATGCCGCCATGCCCACCCGGCTGGAACTCGAACTGCCCGGCGGCAAGAAGGTGAGTCTCGGTCAGGATGGAGCCCGCACGCGCCACGAAGTCGTGCTCAGCAACCTGAAGCCGGACTTGGAGCATTACTACCGCATCCTCGCTCCCGCCGACGGCGCGAATCCGGTCCAGTCGAAGCGCTACCAGTTCGACACCACGTTCTATTGGGAACCACCCACGGTGCCTGCCGCCGCCGCCAAGGTCGCCGCGGAAGATACGAAGTTCGCCAAGATCGCCGCCGACCTCCTGAAACAGTCCGGCGCCCGGGACGGCTACTGCTTCGTGTTGGGCGCGGTGGATGGCCGGCTGGCGCTCGAACTCGTCCGCCAGAGCCGGATGGATGTGATCGTGGTGGAGTCCGATCCCGGCCGCGTCGCCGCTGCCAGGAAGACGCTCGACCGTGCCGGCGTTTACGGCGCGCGGGCCAGCGTGCACCACGCCAAGGGCGGCGAACTACCCTTCGGCGACATGATGGCCAATCTCATCGTGTCCGAGTCCGCGTTGGTGACCGGAGAACCGCCCTTCGTTTCCGCCGCCGAGGTCGCCCGCCTGCAACGCCCGGTCGGCGGGACGGTTCTGCTCGGCACCCCGAACCGGAGTTTTGCCCGGCAGCCGTCAAAGCCGGCGTGGGACAAATGGATCACCGGCGCGGAACTTCCCCTCGCCAAGCTGGAAGCCAGCGAGGACGGGCTTTGGATTCGTTCCACCCGCGGCGCACTTCCCGGTGCCGGCGAGTGGAGCCACCAATACGGCAGCGCCGACAACTCCGCGTGCAGCCAGGACGAACTGGTCGGCGGCGAACTCCAGCCCGCGTGGTGGGGTGATCCGGGGCCGCGCCCGATGCCGGACCGCGGCAATCGCAATCCCGCGCCGCTCAGCGTGAATGGCCGACTGTTCGTCCAAGGCAATCGCGTGCTGTTCGGTCTCGATGCCTACAATGGCGCCATCCTCTGGACGCATTCCGCGCCGGAGGTCCGGCGGGCCAACGTCACCCGCGATTGCAGCAACTGGGCCGCCGCCGGCGACACCGTCTATCTCGCCCACGGCCGTTATTGCCTGGCCATTGACGGCCAGACGGGGGTGCCGGCCAAACGCTTCGAGGTCGTCGAGAACACGCCCGGCGCCTACGACTGGGGCTACGTCGCCGTGACCAAGGACTGGCTGATCGGCAGCCGGCAGAAGTCCGGCGCGACCTACCTCGGCGACGACGGCGAGTGGTATGAGGACTACGCCGTCGACCAGATCAGCCGCGTCACCAGTGACCGGCTGTTTTCCCACGATCCGGCGACCGGCAAGTTGAAGTGGACCTACCAGCGCGGCGCCATCCTCAACTCCACGATCACCATCGCCGACGGCATGATCCTTTTCCTGGAGAGCCGGAATCCCGCCGTGCTCGCGACCAATACCAGCCGCCTGCCGCACGAGCTGCTGACCGAGCAATTCCTCGTCGCGCTCGACGTCAACACCGGCAAGGAGCTCTGGCAGAAAGGCCACGACTTCAGCTCCTGTCAGTTCATGACCTACCTCGTCTACGCGAACAACACCGCCGTCGTGACCGGCACGGACAAGGGCAAGATTTACCACACGTTCGCCTTCAACGCGCCGTCGCCGCAGCGCAAGGACGCGGGCGATTCCGTGGAAGACGCCATCCCGGGACGCCTGCTCTGGTCCGACACCCACAAGGAGGACAAGGGCCATCACAGCGGTCACCTCCAGCACCCGCTGGTCATCGGCGGCGCGTTCTACTCGGACCAACGTTCGTTCGACCTGCGCGCCGGCAAGCTGCTCCGCACCGACCTGCCCGAGCGGCGCGGCTGCGGCGTCATGTCCGCCGGCAAGAACGCCGTCTTTTTCCGGCACCACTTCCACAGCATGTGGGACCTGAAGACCGACAAACGCATCCAGTATGAGGGCATCCGCACCGGCTGCTGGCTGGGCCTGATTCCTGCCGGCGGCATGCTCCTCGCCCCCGAAAGCAGCGCCGGCTGTTCCTGCACCCACGCGATCCAGACGTCGGTGGGCTACTTCCCGAAGGCTTTGGTAAAGCGATGATCACGGTCCCGAAGCAGAACCGTAACCCACCGTTGCTTTCCCCAGCGGGCCGCGACTTCTACAACTGCCGGAACATGCGTTGCGGCAGACTTTGCTCACGGGCCTTCACGCTCATCGAGTTGCTGGTGGTCATCGCGATCATCGCGATCCTGGCCGGCCTGATGTTGCCTGCCCTGGGCCAGGCCAAGAATCGCGCCCAGCAGTCATCCTGCCTGTCGAACCTGCACCAGATCGGGCTCGCCGCCGCGATGTATGTGGACGACTTCCAGGGACGCATGCCGGATCTGCCCGACTCCGAGCTCCAGTTGACCCCGCCCGTGGATTCGAAGGGCAAACGATACAATTCGATGGGGTCGTTCATGCCCCTGTTCCAGCCGTATCTCCGCACGTCGCGAATCTGGCTCAGCCCCCCGGTTCCGCTCACGGCCTCCAACGACTGGCGCCGCCATTTCCTCAGTCCGTGGCGCGAGCACGGGACCAACGCACCCACGCTGGGGTGGGCCAATTACCTGAGCGACAAGCTGGCGGAGCCCAACCCGGAGCAGGCCCGCTACCTGCGCGGGCGAACGCCCGAGAGCGTGGCGCTGAAACGCGGCACCAGCGTCTCCGCGGAGGAATGGCTCATGACCCCGTTCTTCGAGAAGGCCTGGTGGCCCGGCTTCAAGGCCGACTGGACGCACGCCGGCAGCGAACCGCCCGCCAAGGGTTGGTCCGCCCACCGGGGCGGCCGCAACCAACTTTACCTCGACCAACACGCCGGCTGGGTTCGCCGGGACATCGACCGCTGATGCCGCCCTCCCAAGGCTGCCCGATTTGGTGGATTGGCCCCGACCGCAAGGCCCGAATTAAGGTCGCCCCACACGACGAAGAATCATGATGATGCCCGCGGCCCGCTCGCCCCGAAACGCGAGCGATCCGCCGCCGTTCCGCCAACTTGACCGCCGATCCAACCTTACTCCCGATGTCCATCCCGAGCACCCCGTTCACCGTCAACGGCCGCACCTACACTCCGCCGGCCAAACCCATCGCCGTCATCTGCCTCGACGGTTCGGCCGATGAATACCTCGACGCCGCCCTTGCCCGCGGCCGGATGCCGAACCTCGCCCGCATGGGGGCGACGGGCTGGCGCGGGTTTGCCCGCGGCCAGATGCCCAGCTTCACCAACGTCAACAACAGCTCCATCGTCACCGGGGTTCCGCCCAGCATCCACGGGATCGGCGGCAACTTCTTCTACGACACCTCCATCGGGCAGGAGGTGATGATGAATTCGGCCAAGTTCCTGCGCGCCCCGACGATCTTCCCGGCCGCGCAAGCCGCCGGACGCAAGGTCGCGGTCGTCACCGCCAAGGAAAAGCTGCGCGACATCTTCGCCAGCGGCCTCATCACCGGCGGTGGCATTGCCTTCTCGTCCGAGAAGGCCCGCGAAGCCAAGCTGGAAACCCACGGCATCACCGACGTCGAGGCGCTCGTCGGCCCCACCCCGCATATCTATTCCGGCGACGCTTCGATCTACGTGCTCAAGGCCGGCGTGAAGTTGCTGGCCGCCGGCCGGGCCGACTTCCTTTACCTGAGCACCACCGACTTCATGCAGCACAAGTTCGTGCCCGAAGCCCCGGAGGCGCTCGACTTCTACGCGGGCATCGACGCCGAGATCGGCAAGCTGCTGGAACTGGGCGCCCTCGTCGGCGTCACGGCCGACCACGGCATGAACTCCAAGCAGAAGCCCGACGGGTCGCCGAATGTCATCTACCTCGAATCGGAACTCGTGAAGCAGTTCGGCGACGGCTTCCGCGTCATCCTGCCGATTACCGATCCCTACGTGGTGCATCACGGCGCGTTGGGCTCGTTCGCGCAGGTGCATCTGCCCACCGACTTCAAGGGCACGCTCGCGGAAGTCATCGCGTTCGTCGCCGCCCTGCCCGGCATCAGCGAAGTTCACCCCCGCGACCTCGCCGCCCGACTCATGGAACTCCCGCCGGACCGCATGGGCGACTTGGTGGTCTGCTCCGGCCGCGACGTGGTCCTCGGCCGCACGCCCGCCTACCACGACCTCAAGGCCATCGAGGGCGGCCTGCGCTCGCACGGCGGCCGTTACGAGGAAATGGTGCCGTTCATCTTCAGCGCGCCGTTGAAGCCCGCCTACGCGGCCCGCGCACTGGGCGACCCGCGCAACTTCGACATCTTCGAATTCACCTGCAATGGCCTCGCGGCCTGAAGCCCCAACGCACTGCCCATGAACCACCGCACCTCACCCCGGTCCCGCGCCTTCACCCTCATCGAGCTGCTCGTGGTCATCGCGATCATCGCGATCCTGGCCGGCATGCTCCTGCCCGCGCTGGGCCGCGCGAAGTCGAAGGCGATGCAGACCCAGTGCACGAGCAACCTGAAGCAGATGGGACTCTCGCTGTTCATGTATGTCAGCGAGCAGGGCAAGCTGCTGGCCTACAGCCAGCCGGGTAACGCCGACCTGTGGATGTCCACGCTCATGCAGTCGCAGGCGCAGGTTCACAAGGTGCGTTATTGCCCCGTGGCCCCGGAGCCGTTGAAGCGGATCAGCCGCAACCCGGCCAATGCGGATTACGGCACGGCCAACGAGACCTGGATCTGGCGCACCAACGGCGTCCGGGGATACCAAGGCAGCTACAGCTACAACGGCTGGCTGTATTCCGACTTCAAGATCTCGGCGGCGGACGACGTGAAGTTCTTCGGCAAGGAATCCGGCATCGAATCGCCCACGCTCACGCCCGCCTTCGGTGATGCCATGTGGGTGGATGCGTGGCCCGAGGCGACCGATCTGCCCGCCCGCAACCTCTACGAGGGCGCCGGCGTGGCCGGCGGCATTGGGCGTTACTGTATCGCCCGTCACGCGATCAACAGCGCCAAGGGCGCGCCGCGCAAGATGTCCCCCGGCGAACGTCTCCCCGGCGCGGTCAACCTCGCGTTCATGGACGGCCATGTCGAAACCGCCAAGCTCGACCGCCTTTGGGAATTCCAGTGGCACCGTGGCTACAAGGTCCCCGGCCAGCGGCCCCGCTGATTCCCTGCCTACTTTCGCAATCTCCCGATGAACCTCACCTGCTTCCTCGCCGGCCAGCCCATCCAATCGGCCAGCACGCTCACCATCCGCAGTCCCTTCGACGGCTCCGTCTCCGGCACCGTCACCCTCGCCACGCGCGCCGACACCGAGGCCGCCATCGCCAAGGCCACCGCCTTCCGCGACACGCCCACCCGCTACCAGCGCAGCGAGATCCTGGAAAAGACCCGTGCCGCCCTCGAAGCCCGCCGGGAGGAATTCGCCCGCACCATCTCCAGCGAAGCCGGTCTCGCCCTGCGCGAAGGCCGCTACGAAGTCGGCCGCACCATCGACGTGCTGCGCTTCGCCGCGATGGAAACCCTGCGCGACGACGGCCAGATCTTCTCCTGCGACATCTCGGCGCAGGGCAAGCCGCGCAAGATCTTCACCACGCGCGAACCGCTCCGCTGCGCCGTCGCCATCACGCCCTTCAACCACCCGCTGAACCAGGTCGCCCACAAGCTCGGCCCCGCCATCGCCGCCGGCACGCCGATCATCCTCAAGCCGTCCGAGAAGACCCCGCTCGTCGCGCTCAAGTTCGCCGAATTGCTCTACGCCGCCGGCCTGCCCGGCCCCATGCTCAGCGTGCTGCTCGGGCCCACCGCCGACGTCGCCGAAGTGCTCGTGAAGCACCCCGACGTGGACGTGGTCGCCTTCACCGGCAGCGTGCCCGTGGGCAAACGCATCGCCGCCACCGCCGGCTACAAGAAGCTCGTGCTCGAACTCGGCGGCAACGACCCGCTCATCGTCCTCGACGACGCCGACCTCGACCTCGCCGTGACGCTCGCCGCCGAGGGCAGCTACCGGAACTCCGGCCAACGCTGCACCGCCGTGAAGCGCATCCTCGTGCAGGACGGCATCGCGCCCGAGTTCACCCGCCGCCTCGTCGAAAAGACCCGCGAATACGTCTGCGGCAACCCGCTCGACGAAGCCACCAAGGTTGGCACCGTCATCGACGAGGCCTCCGCCGTTTACCTCGAAACCGTGCTGAAGGAAGCGGTGGCCGCCGGCGCCAAGGTGCTCATTGGTGGCGAACGCCGCGGCGCCCTGCTCCAGCCCACCGTCATCGCCGACGTGCCGCGCGACTGCCGCATGGTCGTCGCCGAGAGCTTCGGCCCGCTGGCGCCCATCCTCACCGTGCGCGACCTCGACGACGCCCTCACGCTCGCCAACTCCACCGCCTACGGCCTGAGCTCCGGCGTGGTCACGACCAACCTGAACAGCGCGATGAAGGCCATCCGCACGCTCCGGTGCGGCACGGTGACCATCAACGAGGTGCCCGGCTTCCGCGTGGAGAACTCCCCCTTCGGCGGCATCAAGGACTCCGGCCTCGGCATCAAGGAAGGCGTGATCGAAGCCATG
>JBIIUN010000549.1:0-3076 GCA_044339945.1 Kapaibacterium sp. (SeqCode) | reverse complement strand
CAGCTTGGCGTGTGGCGTAACCCCGCGTTTGCGGGCGTTTCCCTCTCCCCGGGGGAGAGGGCTAGGGTGAGGGCGGGCGTAAACTCTATCGTCGTCCACGTTCGCTCCAGTTCCTCGTCCGTCCGGCGACCAAAGCGGCAGCTTCGCTGCGCTCCGCCGCCGCACTCCAAGACGCTGCCGCGTTCGTTTCACGCCCTTCCCATTCGCGGCCATTCGCGTGATTCGCGGACCCCCTCGTCCGCCTTTCGCCTTCCACCTTCCCACTTCACCGATGCTCCCCACTGACTACCTCAAACGCCTTCGCCAGGTCGAAGTCCGCGCGCGGATCGTGAGTGAGCAGCTCATGGGTGGGCGCATGGTCAGCGTCTTCAAGGGCCGCGGCATGGACTTCGCCGACGTGCGCGAATATGTCCCCGGCGACGATGTGCGGCGCATTGACTGGAACGTCACCGCCCGGCTGAGGAAGCCCTTCATCAAACGCCACATTGAGGAACGCGAACTGGTCGTGATGCTGCTCGTGGACGCCTCGGCCAGCGGTCACTTCGGCACCGCCATCGGCGCCTCGGCGCAGGCCGACACCAAACGCGAACTCGCCGCCGTGCTGGCCGGCGCGCTCGCCTTCAGCGCCATCCGCGACGGCGACCGCGTGGGCATGATCCTGTTCACCGACCGCGTGGAACGCTTCGTGCCGCCCAAGAAGTCGCGCGCCCACGTCTCGCGCCTGCTGCACGAGATGCTCTTCACCGAGCCGAAGTCCGCCGGCACCTCCGTGACCGCCGCGCTGAATTACCTGAACAACCTCCTCCACCGGCCGGCGCTGGTCTTCGTGCTGTCCGATTTCCAGGACCCGGCCGAGGAATCTTGGCAACGCGCCCTGGCCGCCACCAACCAGCGACATGAGGTCATCGCCCTCCGCACCGTGGACCAACGCGAACTGGAACTCCCCGACGTCGGCCTCGCGCTCGCGCAGGACTCAGAAACCGGCGAGGTCATGGAGCTCGACACCAGCGATCCCGAGGTCCGCGCTGGCTGGGCCGCGCTGGGCAAAAACCGCCAGCAGCAGCTCATCGCCACGTTCCGCCGGAGCCGGGTGCCGGAATTGGACATCCGCACCGATCAACCGTGGCCGCAGCGGTTGCAGAAGTTCCTGGATTACTCCGCGAAGAGGAGGGTCGCGTGAACGCTGAATTCCCAATGTTCACTGACCAATGTCCAACGGGGCGGAGTGGCATTCCGCGCCGATTTGTTCCTTGTTCATTGGACCTTGGTCATTTCCTCCCGTGATCCGCACCAACCTCATTGACGACCTGACGCTCATGCCGCTGCCGCCGTGGTGGCAGTCGCCGTGGGCGCTCGCCGGCTTCGTGCTGGCGGCGGTGGTGCTGTTCTGGCTCGTGGCCCGATTCGCCCGGCGCCTTACGCCCAAGGCGGTCGGCGGACCACCACCAGTCCCAGTGCCGGACCTCACGCCGCAATTTCTGCAACGGCTGGCCGATCTGCGCTCCAAGCGCCAGCAATTGTCCGCCTACGACCTGGCGATAGCCTGCTCGGACATCCTGCGCGAGTTCCTCGAATGGCGGCTGAGCCTCGGTGTCACCACGCAGACGACCCGCGAGTTCCTGGAAGCCGCGGCGGCGAAGGCCGAACTCAGCACGGAAGCCCGCGGATCGCTGGGGCGTTACCTCACCTTCTGCGATTTGGTGAAGTTTGCCCGCCACGGCGCGACCGATGCGGAACAGGCCCATTTCCTCGACGCGGCGGAACAGTTCGTGAAGCAGAGTTCGGGAGGTGCCGCGTGACGCCGATCGACAACAGCTTCAGCCTGGCCGGTTTCGAGTTCCAGCATCCCGCGGTGCTGGCCTTGCTCCTGGTTTTGTTGCCGTTGCTGTGGTGGTTGGGCCGGCGTGGACCGCTGCCGTCCATCGCGGTGCCCACCCTGCGCGGCGCGGGGGCGCTGGGTTCGGTGCCGCGGCGGCATTTCGGCGCGGCACGTTTCCTGTGGCTGGCCATTCCGCTCACGTTGCTGGTCGCGGCGCTGGCCCGGCCGCGCGTGCCCAAGGGCGACCTGCCCGACCCGAGCAAGGGCATCGACATCATGCTCACGCTCGATTATTCGCGCTCGATGGCGGAGACCGACTTCCGGCTGAAGGGCCGCCGGGTGATGCGCAAGGACGCCCTCGTGGCCGTGACCGAGGAATTCATCGGCGGCCGGCCGAACGACCGGATCGGCATCGTGTGCTTCGCGCGCAACCCGTGGCTGGTGAGCCCGCTGACGCTCGACCACGGCTGGGTCCGATCCGCGTTGCGCGAGGCCGAGATGGCGACCGGCACCGGCATCGGCTGGGCCATTCAGGCCAGCGTGAATTTTCTGAAGAAGGCCAGCGAACGCAGCCGCGTGCTCATCCTGATCACCGACGGCGACAATTCCGCCGGGCCACGTCCGCTGGAAATCGCCCCGGCCGCCATCGCCGAACGGGTGAAGGTTTACACCGTGCTCATCGGTCCGGAAATGGTCACCCCCAGCGCCGCGGCCAACCACGAACTGAACCGCGTGGCCCGCATGACCGGCGGCCAATTCTTCCAGGCCAACGACTCGCGCGCGCTGGAAGGCATCTACCGGCTGATCGACCAACTCGAGAAGAAGGAACTCGTCCAGAAACGCTTCGTGACCTGGCAGGAGCTGTTCCCGTGGTTCGCCGGCGCCGGCCTCGGCTGCTGGCTGCTGGGCATCGTCGTGGGCGACTTGGGCAAAAGGAGAGTTGGATGAAATCGTCGCTCCAGATCTACAAGATCGAACTCGCCAGCCTTGGGTTCGCTTTCACTAGCTTGTTCGTGGCGCTTGGCATCGAGCAAGTAATCAACCCACCGAGGCGCGCCATCGGATTTGCCGGCTCAGAACTGCTCGTCATTTTCGGGCCTGCTTGGCTCTATTGGATGGGCTGGCTGACGCGGTTGATTAGCAAAAGACGTCTGCTTGGCTCCATTTATCCCCGTAAGGCCAAATTCACGGTCCTCGGCTACTACCTCCTGTTCGCAGCGGTGGCCGTGATCGCCGTAATCACCGGCTAACACAATT
>JBIIUN010000112.1:0-11673 GCA_044339945.1 Kapaibacterium sp. (SeqCode) | reverse complement strand
CTGGACGAGCGACTCATCCCGGAGGGTTTCGACTTTGCCGGCATTCCGAGCATGCGCTTGGAGGCCCGGCAGAAGCTGACCCAGATCCAGCCGCGGACCATCGGCCAGGCGGCGCGGATTTCCGGCGTTTCCCCGGCTGACATCAGTCTGTTGCTGGTGTCGATGCGGCGAGGGCAGAAGAAGGCCTAGCCGCTCGTTCAAGCCCAGGCTCCAGCGGAACCGTGATTTGAACGCCCCGCGGTGCGGACACGCGACTGTAGAAGCCGGTTGAAGGGTGCAGCGTGGTCAACTCGCCCCGCATCGTCCACGCTTGCAGTGGCCGGCCCCCCCCGCCTCGGTCCACCCGAAGGGGCTCGCCGATCGGGAGATCAACCCTTGGTGTGCGGGATAGCGCCGCGGCGGACGGAATCGAGCTAACCTGCTACAAATGAGCCACTTGGATCAACCCACGGACTTGCCCGAAAGGTCTTTCTTTTCCGAGGGAAGGCGGCGAAATCCCTGACGGCGCCTGGGGAAAAAGACAGTTCGAAACCGCCAAAAAGTTACATCCGTAAACAAAATGGAAAAATCTGCCGGAAAAGGATGAGAACTTTTTCGTCTAAGGACTTGTCAAACGGCGGTTCGGCTGGCTACAGATGCGGCGTCTCCCTAATTAAATCCAGCCGTGTGGTTGGATTGGCGGGCTTGGGCGGAGTAATCCGTGTGTCTCCCCCAAGCCCGCTTTTTGTTTTCAGGGCCGGCTTGGCGACGGAAACCGCGGCGTGCCTTCCCCCAATTTTTGGCGCCGCCAACATTCACGCTGGATTTGGCCCCATTGCCCGATACAAATCGGGACGCTTCCCACACTGTGCAGCAATCAGCCATGAACCGAATCATTTCTCCGCGACGGGCCCGGCTTGGGTTCACCCTCATTGAATTGCTCGTGGTCATCGCGATCATCGCGATCCTCGCCGGCATGCTGTTGCCGGCCCTGAGCAAGGCGAAAGCGAAGGCGCAGGGCATCCAATGCCTGAGCAATCTCAAGCAGCTCACGCTGGCTTGGACCATGTATTCGGGTGATTTCAACGACCGACTGATCCTGAATCATCTGGGCACCACCAACGCGTGGATCGGCGGCAACGTGGCGGCGATGCCCGGCGCCACGAACGAATTCGATATCCGCAACGGCAGGCTGTTCCCCTACAATTCCTCCGTCGCCATCTACCGGGATCCGGCGGCGCTGGAGTTGCCCAATGACCTGAAGCCCCAACGGGCGAGAATCCCGCGGGGCATTGTGCGCACCTACTCGATGAATGGGCGCCTGGCCTCGCAGTCCGGCCTGGAAGGCATTCTCGGGGCCCGGTTCCCGTTCTTCCACAAGTTCAGCGACATCATTTCACCGCCGCCGACGGGTTGCCTAGTCTTCGTGGACGAAAGCAAGGAAACCGTGGATGACGGCTACTACGCCACCCAGGGACCGACGAGCCGCACCTGGCAGAACTCGCCCACCGCACGGCATGGCAAGTCGGCTGCGTTTTCTTTCGCGGACGGACATTCCGAAGTCTATCGCTGGCGCGTGCTGCAGGTGGACCAGGACTTGGATGTGCCGGCGGCGAGCAGCCGGGGCGGCAACAGCATAGAGGACCTCAAGCGCATGCAGCGCATCGTGATCGGGCCGGAAAACGTTCCCTGAACCGGTTCATCCCAGAAAGAACTTCCCGCCGGCCCCCCCGTTTCTAAGCTCTGCCCACCGTCACCATGAGATTCGGCATCAACTCATTCCTGTTCACCTCGCCGTTCACCACGGACAGCGTGAAACTCTTCCCCAAGTTCAAGAAATGGGGCTTCGACACCGTCGAACTGCCCATTGAGGACCCAAGCCATATCGATCCGGACAAGGTCCGCGCCGCGGCCGACAAGGCCGGGCTGGCCATTGGCAGCATCTGCGCGTGCATGGGGCCCGGACGCGATTTCCGCGGCACCGCCGAGGAACAGGCCACCGCCATGACCTACTGCAAGGCCCTGATCGATCAGGCGGTGGTCCTCGGCTGCCCCAGCATCATCGGACCGGTCTACTCGGTCGTCGGCAAGGCCGACGCCGTCGAACCGGCCCAGCAGAAGGTCGAGTGGCAGCTCGTGGTCAAGAACCTGAAGGAACTCTGCAAATACGCCGAGGAACAGGGCGTCCAAATCTGCGTCGAGCCGCTCAACCGCTTCGAGACCGATTTCCTCAATACCTGCGACCAGGGCCTCAAGCTGATCAAGGCGGTCGGCTCCAAGGCGCTCAAGCTGCACCTCGACACGTTCCACATGAACATCGAGGAAAAGAACCAGGCCGCCTCGATCAAGAAGGCCGGCAAGCACCTCGCCCACTTCCACGCCTGCGGCACCGACCGCGGCACCCCGGGCGGCGATTCGTTGAACTGGAAGGAGATCGTCGGCGCATTGAAGGCCGTGGGCTACAAGGGTGACGTGGTGATCGAGTCCTTCACCACCGACGTGAAGGTGATCGCCCGCGCCGCCGCCATCTGGCGGAAGATCGAGCCCAAGCGCGATGACATCGCCGTCGTGGGTCTCCAGAACCTCCGCAAATTGTTCGGCAAGAAATGAACCCGCTTTTCCGCATGAAGTCCTCTGCTCTCGCCCTCGCCATGGGGCTCCTCACCGCGACCGCCTTGGTCGCCGGCCCCGCAATGCAGCTCAAGCCCCTGAAGGACGGCGCGGCGGCGGAGCCCGGCAGCACCAACGCCGCCGCCAAGGTCGCGAAGCCCAAGTGGCAGAAACTGTTCGACGGCAAGACGCTGGCCGGCTGGTCCGGGCTGGCCGATCACTGGAAGGTCGAGGGCGGCGCCATCACCGGCGTCACTACCCGCAACAATCCGCTGAAGAACAACACGTTCCTCGTGTGGACCAACGGCACGGTGGGCAACTTCGAGCTGCGGCTGAAGTATCGCATCTTCAACGGCAACTCCGGCATCCAATACCGCAGCCAGCTGATGGATGCGGAGAAGTTCATCGTGGGCGGCTACCAGGCCGATTTCGAGGCCGGCAAGACCTACAGCGGCATCCTCTATGAGGAACGCGGCCGGGGCATCCTGGCGGAGCGCGGCCAGCGCACGTTCATCAAGGACAACAACGGCCAGACCAAGGTCCAGGTGGTCGGCAAGCTGGACGAGTCCGCCAATCTCCAGGCGGTGATCCGCCATGAGGATTGGAACGAGTATCGCATCGTCGCCAAGGACAACCACCTCATGCACTTCATCAACGACCGCATGACCGTGGACGTGGTGGACTTCCAGGCCGCCAAGGCGGCCAAGGAAGGCATCCTCGCGTTCCAGATCCATGTGGGTCCGCCGATGATCGTGCAATTCCGCGACGTGGAACTGCTGGCCCAGCCCTGAGCCAGGCGGCACCAATTGTCACCTACGAACGGCGCCCAAAGCGGGCGCCGTTTTGTTTTCCGCGGATCTGGGCACCACCAGCTGCCCGTGAAGTTGGATTGTCGTCCACCAACGCGATGGTCGGTTAGCCGCCTTTGGTGACCAGCTTCAGTCCCACGACGCCTGCGACAATCAGCCCGAGGCAACCGATCCGGGCCCAGTCGCGGGGTTCACCGAAGAGGAGCATGCCGACCAAGGCGGTCCCCGCCGCGCCGATGCCGGTCCAGACGGCGTAGGCGGTTCCCATCGGCAGGGTTTTGAGCGCAAGCGACAGCAATCCGAAGCTGGCAAACATGGCCAGACCTGTGCCGACGCTGGGCCACAGTCGCGTGAACCCGTCGGTGAATTTCAATCCCACTGCCCAACCGACCTCAAGAATCCCGGCGAGCACCAACCATAGCCATGCCATGGATGCAGGGTAACGGCGCGGATCGTTCAGGCCAATGGGACCCGGTTCAGGACGGGGAACCGGCGCCGCTCATCCTCAATCTTCGACCGTCGCGGTGGCGCCGGCCGGTCGGTTTGACGCTGGCGACAAGTCACGCAGGAAGTCGCCGCGCTGTCGCGTCACTGGGGAGTTCCGAGCGACGGGACGGGGTGACGGCGGCGTGGCGGGTTCAAATGGCCGCCAGAAGAAGCGCCACTGCCGGCCATCCTCATAACGGCGGGTGCGGATGGCGCCAAACAGACTCGAGGTGGAAACTGCGTTGGTGGTGGTGTCGCGGCGCCACAGGTTCCAGAGCAGGGATTGGCTGGCCATCCCGCGGTTGGGGTTGCGTTCGCTGCGATACACGGACCAGAGCGGACTGTAGGTCCGTTCGGCCGCTTCGTTGTTCTTGAGCAGGGTTTCCAGCAACGCGATGGCCTGGAACCGTTCGCGGCCCTCGAAGTCGCGTTTCCAGTAGAACAGCGGCCACAGGTCGCGGCGTTCGTTCCGGGCGCCGGTGGCCACGCTCACGTCGCGCGATTGGTCGTAGAGGAAAAAGACACTCTGCCAACGGTCGCTGACCAACGCCGGCTTGGTGACGCGGCGGTGTTTGTAGAAGGGCCAGCCGATAAACTCGCGGGCGCGAGTCGGGGTCTGCTCGGTGCCGAACAGCGGCCAAACCCGGCGGGCGGTTTTGCCGGGCCCGTTGGCCCACATCAGGAACGGCCACGGCGCGCCCCACTCCGTGAAGCCCTTCTCGCGGTCCTCCGTGTGGGTGAAGAACGGCCAGAGCACCGTGGTGTTGTCGCGCGCCGGCGAGCGGGTGACGGAGAACAGCGGCAGCAACATGCGTTCGGTAGCCGGATTGGTCGTGCCCAGGCCAAACTGGTTGGCAAAGCCGAAGGGCCAGCCCAGAAACGATTTTTCGTGGCCGGGAATCAGGACCGGTTCGTCGAGCAGGTTGGTCTTCCAGGTGATGGCCTTGGTCTCGTGGCCGAAAAGCGGCCAGAGCTGCCATCCCGCCACGCCGGCCCCGCGACGCAGGTGGAAAAACGGCGCGGGCACGTTGATGGTTTCCACGCCCCGCTTCTCGGTGACCACCCACAACGGCAGCGCGACGAACTCGATTCGGTCCCGGAACAGGTGGTTGTTCATGCGCCCGTAGAAGGGCACCACGGCGAGGTAGTCGTTGGTGCCGGACGGTGACTTTTGGGAGAAGACGAACGGGAACAGGTTCCGGCGGATTTTGGTGTCGCTGTTGGTGCCATCCCCCATCGGTTGGCTGGTGGCGAAGTTCAGCAACTGCAACAACTGCCAGCGGGACTCGGTCTCGAACCGGTCGTAAGTGAGCAGCGGGTAGAGCAGATCAAAGTGGCGCCGGCCAATCTCGGGATCCTCCAGATCCACGACCAACGGTGACAACGCCCACCATTGCTGGCTGCCATGCACCTCGCCGGACAGCAGCGGCCCGAGCGCTTCATGGCGTTCCCCGGGTTCGTGCACGGTGGCCGAACGGGTGCCCAGCGGTCCCAAATCTGCGGCGACCGCCAACCCGGCGGCGAGCCAAACGGCCCAAAGGAACCGCAAAAAGAAATGTCGTGGCAAAACCGTCATCCGGTGCCGAGAGCATTCGTGGAAGCCCGGCCGGGACGCAAGTATCCGGGCGCGGCGCGGCAGGGGTGCTTGCAGGCATTTGAGATTGGCGGCGCAGCCCGTGGCCCCCTAGGCTTTGGCGTTTGGTAGTCCGGTCGAACTGTGGCACCTTTTGGGGCGGTTGATGCCGCCCGAATCTGCCTGATGTCCGTTGCCTCCCCTCACAATGCCGCGCCTGCGTCCCGGAGCTCGTGTCTTTACGAGTGCCGCGTGCTGCATCACCGCCTGGCGCCGAAGCGGCACCGGTTCGAATACGGCATCTTCATGGTGCTGCTCGACTTGGACGAACTGGACACCCTCACGGAGCAGCTCCGCCTCTTCGGCCGCAATCGGCGCCGCCCTTACAACTTCCGCGACGACGACCATCTCCAAACGCGGAAGGCGGAAGGTGGTGGGCGAACCGAAGCGCCGGACCTGAAATCCGAGATCCGCGCCTGGCTGGTGGAACAGGGCGTCGTCACCGAGCCGAATTGCCGGATTCGCCTGCTCACGTTGCCGCGGGTGTTCGGTTACGTGTTCAACCCGGTCAGCTTCTACTTCATCGAGTCGGCGGCCGGCGAAGCGGTCTGCGCCATCGCCGAAGTGGGCAATACCTTCGGCGAGTTGAAGCCGTATCTCGTCCCGCTTTCCCGCGATCCGGCCGGCGCCAAGGAATCGCCGGCGTTTCGCCTGGTCGCCCCCAAGCATTTCTACGTCTCCCCGTTCAGTGACCTGGAGCTGAACTTTGACTTCCGGCTGCGCACGCCGGGCGGGCAGCTCCAGATCGGCGTGAACGACGTCGGCATCGACGGCCAGCCGGTGCTCATCAGCAGCCTCACGGGCGAACGCCGGCCCCTGACCGACGGACAACTGCTGCGCCTGACTGCCCGCTATCCGCTGGTGACACTGCATGTCATCGCCCTGATCCACTGGCACGCGCTCAAGCTTTGGTGGAAACGCCTGCCCTTGCATCGCAAGGCGGAAAAGACCGAACTCCAGCGCGGCGTGTTCCGCCCCCACGTCAGCCTGCGCGCCGCCCCACCCATTTCTCCGCTGCCTATCAAGTGACCGAGCGCATGAAGCACCTGATTCCCCTCCTCCTGTCCGCAACCTTGGCCGCCGAAGTCGGCGCCACGGACTGGCCCTCGTGGCGCGGCGTCGACCGCAATGGCATCACCCCGGAAACCGCCTGGTCGCATGACTGGCCGGCCGACGGCCCGAAACAGCTCTGGAAGGCCAACGTCGGCACGGGCTTCTCGTCGATGGTCGTCGCCGCCGGCCGCGTGTTCACGATGGGCTGGTCGGCCGACCAGGACACGGTCGTCAGCCTGGATGCCGTCACCGGGAAGACCAACTGGACGTTCCGCTATGCCGAGAAGCTCGCGGACAAGATGTATGAGGGCGGGCCCAACTCCACGCCGCTGGTGAACGGAGAGCGCGTCTTCACCGCCAGCAAGACAGGCAACCTCCACTGCTTCGAGGCCGCCACCGGCAAGGTGCTCTGGAACCGCAATCTCAAGCAGGACATTGATGCGAAGATCGCCGACTGGGGCGTCTCCGGCGCCCCGGTGCTGGCGGATGCCCGGACGCTCCTCGTCAACTACGGCCCCCACGGCGTCGCCGTTGATCCGGCGACCGGCCAGGTGCTCTGGAAATCCGGCACCAAGAAGGACATGAGCTTCACCGCGCCGGTGGTGACGCAGCTCGGCGCGGAACCCGCGGCCCTGTTCCACATGTCCGAGGCCTTGGTCGCCGTGAATCCGCGCACGGGCGCCAAGCTGTGGGAATCCAAGTTTGGCCAGGGCTATCGCACGCACTGCTCCGATCCCGTCGTCAGCGGCGACCTCGTTTTCATCAGCTCCGGCGACGACGGTGGCGAACTCCTCCGCGTCACCGCGAAGTCCGCCGCACGCGTCTGGAAGAACAAGAACCTGTCCACCTTCACCGGCACGGCGGTGCTGCTTGGCGGCCATCTCTACGGCCACGAAACCGGCGGCTACAAGTCGGCCAACCAGCAACTGCGCTGCGTGGACTTCGCGACCGGCGAGGTGAAGTGGGGCGAAGGCGGCTTCGGCCAGGGCTCCATCATTGCGGCCGGCGACCGGCTCATCGTGCTGAGCGAAAAGGGCGAGCTCAGTGTCGTGAAGGCGAACCCGGCGAAGTTTGAGCTGCTCGCCCGCACCCAGGCCATCGGCGGCAAATGCTGGACCACGCCGGTCCTCGCCAACGGCCGGATCCACCTCCGCAACGCCAAGGGCGAACTCGTGTGCCTCGATGTTGGCGCGAAGCAGACGGCCCAACTCTGACTTTCTTGTCCCGTGAACGAACTCGAATCCGATCCCCTCGCCTTCGCGACCGCCACCGTTCAGGAGGCTGTCGAAACATCCGCGCCGCCGCGCGCTTCGCTGACCGACCGGGCCTGCCGGGCGCTGATCTTCCGCGCGTTCGCCCCGATGCGACGCGGTCGGCTGACCTTGCGCCTGCCCGATGGTTCCCTGCGTGAGTTCGGCACGGGCGAAGATGGTCCGCTGGCGGAAGTGAGCGTTCGCTCGTCGCATTTCTTCCGCCGCTGCGTCGTGGATGGCGACATCGGCTTCGGTGAGTCGTATCAGGCCGGCGAGTGGGATTCGCCCGATCTCTGCGCGGTCATCGCCTGGTTCTGCGCCAATGTGGAGCAGGCACCCACGCTCAGCGGCTCGCAGAACCGCGGCTGGTTTGCCGCGCTCGGCGGGTTGGCCAACCGCCTGCGCCACGCATTGAACCGCAATTCGCTCGCCGGCTCCAAGGCGAACATCCACGCGCACTACGACCTCGGGAACGCCTTCTATTCGCTCTGGCTCGACCCGACGATGACCTACTCGGCGGCGCTGTTTGAGTTCCCGGACCAGGATCTCGCCGCCGCCCAGACCGCCAAATATGACCGCTTGTGCCGCGAGTTGCGGCTGCGGCCGACCGATCACGTCCTCGAGATCGGTTCCGGCTGGGGCGGCTTCACCGAACACGCCGTCCGGAACTACGGCTGCCGCGTCACCACGGTGACGATCAGCGAGGAGCAGCGGAAGTTCGCCGGCGAACGCTTCGCCCGCGCCGGCATCGCGGACCGCGCGGAGGTGAAGTTGCAGGACTACCGGCTGCTCACGGGGCAGTTCGACAAGATCGTCAGCATCGAAATGCTGGAGGCGGTCGGCGATCAATACCTCGAAGCCTACTTTGGGAAAGTGCAGTCGTTGCTCACGCCGCATGGCCTGTTCGCGGCGCAGTTCATCACCTATCCCGACAGCCGTTACGCCCGACTCCGGGACGGAGTGGACTGGATCCAGAAACACATCTTTCCCGGCTCGCTACTGCTCTCCCTGAACCGCGTCGGTCAGGCCATCCAGAAGACCGGCTCGCTCTCGCTGCACAACCTCCAAGACCTCGGCCTTGACTACGCCCAGACGCTCCGGCTCTGGCGCGGACGCTTCAATGGCCAGCTCGAAGCCGTGCGGGCGCTGGGCTTCGACGAGCGCTTCATCCGCACCTGGAACTACTACCTCGCCTACTGCGAGGCCGCCTTCGCCTGGCGCAACATCAGCGTGGTGCAGGCGACGTGGACCGGACCGAACAACCGTTCGCTGATGTGAGCCGATGATCATCTTCCTGCGCCTCGCGTTCTCGCTCGTCCTGATGGCGATGCTGGCGGTCACGTCGTGGGCCAGTTCGATCGTCGCCCTGTGGAACACGCCGCGCGAGGTCGCACTGCATCCGTGGTTCATCGCCACGCTGTTCGACACCTACTTCGCGTTCCTCACGTTCTGGCTCTGGCTCGCCTGGAAGGAACGCACCTGGCCGCGGCGGCTCGGTTGGCTCGTGGCGATCCTGCTGCTCGGCAACATCGCCATGGCGGTCTACTTGCTGATCCAGCTCTTCCGCCTGCCGAAGACCGCGACGCTGGAGCACCTGATCGCGAGGAGGAGCGCGTGAGCTTGTTTCGCGGGGTCGGATATCCGGGAGGTTTTGGACTGCGCCAGTCCTCTGGCGCTTTGCTCCTGAGTCAACGCAAGCACCGTAGGCAGACTGCGGTGCGTCGTGCGTGCCAGCCAAAGCGGCAGAGGACTGCCGCAGTCCACGACGCTGGCGCGAACAGGCACGCCTACAAACTGGAAAGGAGGAGCCGCTTGCCATGACCCTCTTCTTGCTCGTCTCGGCCGCGCTCGCGTTCGTCATCGTTGAGATGACCGCGACTTTCCTGGCCGCCCGGCGGTTGCGGAACTTCGGCATCGTGGACGTCGTCTGGTCCTTCGGCTTCACGCCCATCGTCTGGCTTTACGTCGGTCTGGCCGCGTGGCGCACCTACGACGCCAAGCTCGACGCGCATCCCGAATGGAACTGGCCTGCCGCCCTGACCATCGCCGGGCTGGTGACCGCGTGGAGCCTGCGCCTGGGCGGCCACCTGTTCGTCCGCGTGAAGTCCCATCACCCGGTCGAGGATGTGCGCTACGCCAAACTGCGCCAGGAATGGGACGCGCAAACCGACCGGAAGATGTTCGGCTTCTTCCTGCTTCAAGGTGCGTTGCAAGTCGTGCTCTCGCTGCCGTGGCTGCTCGTCATCCTCGACACCGAACCGACGCGCCAGTTCGCGCTGAGTCCGCTCGCCTGGCTGGGTGCCGGAATCTGGTTGGCCGGACTGGTGGGCGAAGCGATCGCCGACCGGCAGCTCGCGGCGTTCCGGGCGAACCCGGCGAACAAGGGCAAGGTTTGCCAGCTCGGATTGTGGAACTACTCGCGGCATCCGAACTACTTCTTCGAATGGCTGGTCTGGGTTGGCTACGCCGTGTTCGCGCTCAGCGCGCCGTGGGGCTGGCTGGGCCTGCTTGCACCCACGCTGATGTGGCACTTCTTGGTGAACGTGACCGGCATCCCTATGACCGAGGAGTTGTCCGTGAAGAGCAAGGGCGACGCCTACCGGGATTACCAGAGGACCACGAGCGCGTTTGTGCCGTGGTTTAAACGCAATCAACTGCCGGCAAATCCGGAGTCGGACGAAGAGCGCGTTTTGTTCGCCGCCTTTGGTGTAGCCAAAAACGCATATGGCAAACTCGGACACGCAAACGCGAAGGAAGAATTGCAGTTACAGTTCCCGAACATGTCGTTCGATCAGATCACAGAATTCTATTTGCGGGCGGCCGCACTAGCCGATGCGTGCTACGAAATTGGCGATAAGCTGCATGACGGCAAGCTGTCGGACAAAGCTGCAATTGAATCACTTAGAGCCCGTTTCCCTGGCTTTTCTACAGATACCTATCGTGGAGCTGTCGCATGGGGATTGTTCATCGCTCGTTAAGCTCACGCCTAGCTTTGTCTCGCCGATAGGAACCAAGTCTGTTCGACATGCTCGACTCCCTCCTCACCCGCGACGTCTTCCCCGACTTCTTGCTCCGCTTCGGCATTCGCCGGCTGCTGCGTCAGCGGTTGCGCGAGGAGGACAAGGGCGGGCTTGAACCGAACCGCACCCATCTGCTCGCGCTCGTTGAGGAACTGCGCCGTTCGCCCATCGCCATCGAGACTGCCGCGGCCAACGAGCAGCACTACGAAGTGCCCACGCGCTTCTACCAGCTCTGCCTCGGGCCGCGCCTGAAATACTCGTCCGGCTATTATCCGACGGGCAGTGAGACACTCGCCCAAGCCGAGGAGATCATGCTGGCGCTCACCTGCGCGCGCGCGCAGCTCGCCGACGGACAGGAGATCCTCGAGCTCGGCTGCGGCTGGGGTTCGCTAACGCTCTGGATGGCCGAGAAGTATCCGCAGGCCCGCATCACCGGCGTCTCCAATTCCGCGACGCAGAAGCTGCACATCGACGCCGAATGCGCCCGCCGCGGGTTGACGAACGTCACGATCATCACCTGCGACATGAACCGCTTTGAACCGCCGGCCGGTAGCCGCCGACGTGAGGAGGCGGATTCAGTGGGCAGTGATTCGTCAGTCCGCCTCGTTACCTCGGCGACGGCGGATCCGTGCGTTGGCCGCTTCGACCGCGTCGTTTCGGTCGAGATGTTTGAGCACATGAAGAACTACGAGCGGCTGCTCTGGAACATCGCCCGCTGGCTCAAGCCCGACGGCCGCCTCTTCGTCCACATCTTCACCCACAAGGATTACGCCTACCACTTCGTCGCCCGCGACGAGACCGACTGGATGAGCCGCTACTTCTTCACCGGT
>JBIIUN010000547.1:0-3091 GCA_044339945.1 Kapaibacterium sp. (SeqCode) | reverse complement strand
GAAGGCCTGGTGCAACGGGTAGAGCGCCATCAACGTGATGGCGGTCGTGCAGTTGGGGTTGGCGAGGATGCCCTGGTGCCCCTTCACGTCGGCGCCGTTGATCTCGGGCACGATGAGCGGGACCTTAGGGTCCATGCGGAAGGCGCTGGAATTGTCCACCACCACGCAGCCCGCGGCCGCGGCGATCGGGGCAAATTCCTTGGAAATGGCCCCGCCGGCGCTGAACAGGGCGATGTCGATGCCCTTGAACGAGTCCTTCGTCAGCTCCGTCACGGCGACGTCGGTGCCCCTGAACTTGAGCTTCTTGCCCACGGAACGGGCGGAAGCGAGCAGCGTAAGTTTCCCGACCGGGAAATTCCGCTTCTCCAAGGTTTCGATCATCTCGACCCCGACGGCGCCAGTGGCGCCGACGACGGCCACGTGCGGAGTGCGATTCATAAAAGGACGCGGAGCCTAGGAATCGCGTCCGGCGTGTCGAGACGAAGTTTTCCGCGCTCAACGGGCCGCGCGCACCCGCCGGAACACGCCGAATCCGGCCAGCACCACCGCGGCGAAGGCGCCGATTTCCGCCGGTTCCGGCACCGCCATGGTCCCCTCGATCCACACGACGTAGCTGGAAACGCGGGTCGAATAGAACCTGGCCTCGACGTTGCCGGGGCCGTCGCCCAGCAGCTGGAACCCGCTGGTCGTGTTCCCATAAAGCCCACCGGCGTCAAAGATGGCGCCGAAGAAGCTCGGTCCGTCCGCTGCGCTCCGGAATTCCGCCTGCACCGCGTAGTTGATCCCGGCCAGCTTCCAGATCCCGCCGTCCTGGATGAAGACGCCGCCGCCCGAATCCCCGCCGGACAGGGTCGCCTCGTTCACGCCGCCGTCCGCGCTGAAACCCGCCACGAGATAGTTGGCCCCGCCGACGGTGGCGACGGTATCCACCGCGTTCTCGCCCCAGCGGCGGACGCCCCCGCCGGTGTCGCCCCAACGCCAGCCCCGCAGGTCCGTGGGCGACGCCCCGGCCACGTTGACCTCGGCGCCCCGGACGGCGCCCCGGCCAAACAAGACGAGGCTTTTGCCCACCTCGTCCGTGCCGGTGTAAAGCGGCGCGTAGCTCGAAAACGTTCCGCCCACCCGCCACAGCGTGAGGTCCGCCGTCGGATGGTCGAATTGGGCGGTGGTGGTAAACGTGTTGCCCGCGTAGTTGAAGCCGTCGCCCACCGACCCGCCACCGTGTTTGGCGGTCAGGAAGAAGTTGGGGCCCACCGGCGTGCCCAGCAGCCCGCCCCAGTCACCCTGGAACTGCCAGCCGCTGTCAGTGAGGGCGCCGCCAGGCGCGGTGCTGTTGAAGGCCGTATCACCGGAGGTGATGAAGACCAGCGCGTGGGCCGACGGACCGGCCGCCAGACCGACCAAGGCCGCCGACAGGGCCAACGCGCGGCGGAAATGGGAACTGGGGTGAGCGGACATGGCGTTTGGATAGCGAAGCGCACGGACGCTGGCAACCGCCGCGCAGGGCCACGTCGGGCGGCGGGCGTATCCTCCGTGTCGTCGTTGGCCATCGGGTTGCCGGCGGCATCCCCAAGGGCGAATTCACCAGGAAGAAATGCCGCCCCCGCCGGAAGCTAAAGTGGCCCCGGGGCCCAGCCGATGCCGGGACATGCCAGCGGAAACCTCGGCCGTCTCGCGTCCAATCCGGGCGACTGCCCGGAAGTGGCTGGAGCGGTTGGGCCACGGGGTGGCTGTCGCCCTGACGGGTTTGGGCTGCCTGGGTGCCGCCTACGTGGTCTCGGTCGGTCCCGTCCTGGGTTATTGCGGTGACCCGTTCGCGTTCCCGCGAGCCGTCACGACATTCTACGGCCCGCTCTGGGCGGTGATCGAACCGCATCCGACGGCGGTCTACTGGTTCCAATCCTACGCCTACCTCTGCGGGGTCCAGTGCGACAAACCAGTCCGGGAATTCCGCCGCTGAACCGACACTGGCCGAGATTCTCCGGAAAAGGGGATTAACGACGACGGCCGCCGGGCCTACGGTGGACCGGCCTTGGGCCGCCGCCATGCCGCATCCCTCCTCCCCCGACGACGAACAGTTGCTCCGCCAGCTCGGTTACCAGCCGGAGCTGGCCCGGCGCATGAGCGGATTCTCGAACTTCGCCATCTCGCTCTCGATCATCTGCATCCTCGCGGGCGGCATCACGTCGTTCCACGTGGGCTTCAACAGCGCCGGCGGGGCCAGCCTCGGGCTGGGCTGGCCGTTGGTCTGCCTCTTCTCACTGTGCGTGGCCGCCACGATGGGCCAGGTGGCGAGCGCGTTCCCGACCGCCGGCGGGCTCTACCACTGGGGCAGCCTGCTGGGCGGACGCGCCTGCGGCTGGGTGACCGCCTGGTTCAACCTTGCCGGCCTGGTCACGGTGCTCGCGGCCATCAATACCGGCACCTACGACTTCGCCACGGCCGCCTTCGGCTGGACGCCGCCCGCGGATTCGGCCGCGGCCATCCGCACCTTCGCCGTGGTGCTGCTGACGCTGTCGCAGGCGCTGCTGAACCATTACGGCATCCGGCTCACGACCAAGCTCACCGACTTCAGCGGCTGGCTGATCCTGGCCATCGCGGTGATCCTGACCGGCGCGCTGCTGGCCACGACGAAGCACTTCGAATGGTCGCGCCTGTGGACCTTCACCAACTTCAGCGGTCTGCCCGAAGGCGCCGCGGTGTTTCCCCGGCAACCCAACCTCGCGTGGCTGTTCTGCCTCGGCTTCCTGCTGCCGGCCTACACGATCACGGGCTTCGACGCTTCGGCCCACACCTCGGAGGAAACCGTGGGAGCGGCCCGCAACGTGCCGCGCGGCATCCTCCGGTCGGTCGCCGTCTCCGCGGTGTTTGGCTGGGTGATGATCGCCGCATTGCTGCTGGCGATGCCCGACCTGAAGACCGGCGCGACCAAGGGCTTTGAAGTCGTGCCCTGGATCATGCGATCGGCCTTGGGCGACGGCTTCGCCCAGGCGCTGCTCGCCGGCATCGTGCTCACGCAATACCTGTGCGGGCTGGCGGCGCTCACGTCCGCCTCACGCATGGCCTACGCGTTCGCCCGCGACGGCGGGCT
>JBIIUN010000548.1:0-3091 GCA_044339945.1 Kapaibacterium sp. (SeqCode) | reverse complement strand
GGCTGGAGCAAGTTCCTCATCGGCGACGACCAGATCGAGAACTGGCGTGACTATGTCGACGTCATCGCCGGCGCCATCAGCGACAACGGCGGCCGTTCCTGCATCAACGCCAGCGCCGTCGTCGTGTCCAAGTATGCCGCCGAGATTGCGGACGCCCTCGCCCAGAAGCTGGGGCCATTCGCCCCGACCCGGCCCGACGACGAGAAGGCGCGCCTGTCCGGTTTCGCCAATCCGAAGATGGCCGACTTCATCGACAACCAGATCGAGGACGGACTGAAGACGCCCGGCGCCGAGGACGTGACCGCCAAGTATCGCAACGGAACCCGCAAGGCCGTGTTTGAGGGCGGCACCTACATGCGGCCGACCATCGTGCGCTGCGACTCCTTCGCGCACCCGCTGGCCAACAAGGAATTCCTCTGCCCCTACGCCAGCGTCGTGACCTGCCCGCAAAGCGAGATGCTCGGCCAGATCGGCTACACGCTCGCCTGCTCCGCGATCACCAAGGACGCCGACTTCATCAAGCAGCTCGAGGCCTACTCACACATCGAGCGCCTGAACATCGGCCCGGTCTCCACCATGGCGATCTCCTGGGACCAGCCGCACGAGGGCAACATGTTCGAGTTCCTCTGGCAGCGCCGCAGCATCGAGCGCGCGTGGTGACGGGAATCACTGCCCCCGGGTTGCCCGGTCCGGCCATTTTGCAACGAAGCCGTTGCACCGGCCGGAGGCGCGCCCCAGCCTAGCGCGGACGAATGAAGAACAAGCCCTCGCTGCTGGTAATTTTCCTGACGGTGTTCGTGGACCTGGTCGGCTTCGGCATCGTGCTCCCGCTGCTGCCGATCTTCGCGAAAGGTCTCGAGGCCAGCGGCTTCGTGATCGGCTGCCTCATGGCCAGCTACTCGGCGATGCAGTTCCTCTTCGCGCCGATCTGGGGCCGGTTGTCGGACCGCATCGGGCGCCGCCCCATCCTGCTGCTCAGCACCGCGGGTGCGGCGGTTTCCTACAGCATCTTCGCCGTCGGCTCGGCCAAGACCGGCCTGACGGCCATCCTCCTGCTTTTCGGGGCCCGTCTCTTTGCCGGCATCTGCGGCGCCAACATCACCGTGGCGCAGGCCTACATCGCCGACATCACGCCGCCGGAACAGCGCTCGAAGCGCATGGGATTGATCGGGATGGCCTTCGGCCTGGGCTTCATTTTCGGGCCGGCGCTGGGCGGCCTGGCGCTGAAGTCGGGTTCGCTGTCCGCCCCCGGCTGGATGGCCGCCGCCCTGTGCGCGGTGAACTTCGCCTTCGCCTTCTTCAAGTTGCCCGAAAGCCGGCCGGCCGACGCCAAGCCCATTGAGCCCCGGCCGCGGTTCCAGCAACTGGCCCAGACGCTCCAACGGCCGGGCATCGGCGTGCTGGTGCTGATCTTTTTCCTCGCGACCTTCTGCTTCGCGTCCTTTGAGACCACCCTCGGCCTGCTCGTCAGCCGGAATTTCAACCTCACCTTCGAGGACCTGAAGGGGGGGATGCATGTCTTCGATTCCAAGGTGATCTACCTCTACGCGTTCTGCGGCATCATCGGCGCCTTTGTGCAGGGCGGACCGCTGGGCCAGATCGTGAAGAAGATGGGCGAACCGCTGGTCATCACGGTCAGCCTGGTCCTGCTGGGAGCCGCCCTGGTGCCACTCCCGTTTGTGCGGACTTGGCCGTTGCTCCTGGCGGTGCTGGCGGTGCTCTCCATCGGTTCCAGCCTGACCCGGCCGCCCGTCTTCGGCCTGCTGTCGAATCTCACCTCGGCCGACGAACAGGGCATCACCATCGGCACCGCGCAGAGCGCCGGCAGCCTGGCGCGGATCGCCGGCCCGATCTTCGCGGGCTCCCTTTACGAACTCCATCCGGCGGCCGTCTATGTGACCTGCGGTTCACTGGCGCTGCTGACGGCCGCGTTGGCCTGGCGCAAGCTCCGGGCCGGTCCCCCGCCCCGCCCTGCCGCCCCGGCCGCCTGAACTCGGCTGACCGTTTGACACTCCGGAGCTCCAACCCTAGCGTGACCCCGCCATGACTGAGACCGCCACCGCCATCGCCCCTGCCCCCGTCACCGACGCCGTGGTCACCCTGACCGAAAGCGCCGCCCGCCAGATCGCCAGCATGCTGGCCGGAGACGCCGAGAACGCCGGCAAGAACCTGCGTGTCTTCGTCGAGGGCGGCGGCTGCTCGGGCCTGCAATACGGCATGGTTTTCGACGAAAAGCGCGACGACGACCTCGCGGTCGAGTTGCACGGCGTGGGGGTCTTGGTCGACCCGTTCTCCGCCAATTACATGCGCGGCGCCGTCATCGATTTCAGCGACGCCCTCACCGGCGGCGGCTTCAAGATCAACAATCCGAACGCCCACAGCTCCTGCGGTTGCGGCAAGTCCTTCTCGGCCTGAACGCCGCGGACCATTCCCGGGAAACAAAAACGCCGGCTGCCTTCGCAGCCGGCGTTTTGCTTTGGCCAGTTGGCCCCGGAATCACGGGCTGACCCGGAAGAACAGCGCCTCCGCCGACAGCGGCAGGGTGACGCTGCTGCCGGTCACCCCGGCCACCGGCTGCCAATTCGGCACCGACAGTGAGGCGCTGGACTTCAGCGTTCCTGCCCCGGTCCAGGAGACCGTGATGGAATCGCCGGAGCGGGCAACCGTCACGACCGGCGGCGGCGCCACGGCACTGATCGAGTAGAGCCCGACATTGTCGAGGCCCCAATACCAGCTGTCCGTGCCGGCGTGGGCGAACCGGAGGCGCACCTTGGCCTGGTTGTCGGCCTGCGGGAGACGGAACTTCTCCACGCGCTTGGATTCGGCGGCGCCGTCATTCACCCGTCCCTGGATGTAGGGGGCGAGCGCCGCCGAAATCGGCGCGCCGACGAAGGCCCCGTAGGTCCCACCCAGTTCGGTCCCATTCTCATCAGTGAAACGGGCAATGTCGCCCCTCTCGGTGTTGAGCGTGGCTTCGGCGTCCACCTCGCCCGCGTCGCTGCGGATGATGTCGGCCGCGTCGATCAGATAGGCCAGCGGCAGCCAGGTCGTGCCCGAGTCGATGGAGTATTCCGCAGCGGCGATGCTGTCC
>JBIIUN010000546.1:0-3105 GCA_044339945.1 Kapaibacterium sp. (SeqCode) | reverse complement strand
GTCGGCGGTGAGGCGGTCCATCTTCTCGTGCAGGTTCACGATCTCGAGTTCCGCCTTCAGGTTCACGTCATACTCGATGTCCGAACGCACCCGGTCCTTCGCCGCCTGGCGGTTCTGGCTCAGCAGCACGAACACCGAGAGGAAGATCGCCTCGAGCGAGACGGTCAGCGTCAGGAAGCCGAACGGAAACGGATCCCACTGCGGGATGCCGGGAAACTTGACCGAGTTCAGCAACAACCAGAGGCCGAACCAGACCACGTGCAGCATGAGGAAGGTGATGCTCCCGGCGAATTCCGCGATCCAGTCGGCGCCCTTCTGCACCACCGTGCGACGGTCCGCCGATTCCTCGTTGGCGTTGCGGGTGGCGGTATGGCGGAGGCGCTCGGCCGTGAAGCGCATCCGTTTGCCCATCGCCGCCAGGAGGTCCATCGCGGCCTGGGGGCGGAGACTGAGGAACTTCTCCAGGTTGGCGCGGTTGAGCCGGAGCGCCTCCGTGTCCTCGGTGGCCACGGCCGACGCGCTGCGCGGCCCGCTGTCGAGCAGCGACAGTTCCCCGATGAAGCCGCCGGGCATGACGGCTTCGAGCGTGATGCGTTCGCCGGTGTCGTTCTTGAAGAAGGCTTCGACGGCGCCGGTGCGGATGACATAGAGCGCTTCGCCGGGTTCACCGATCTGGAAGAGTTGCTCGCCGGCCTTGAACCGGACGACTTCCAACTGGCCCGCGAGGTCGGCCCGCTCGTGCTCGTCGAGGAATTGAAACAGGGCCACGCCCTTCAGCAGCTCGGATTCCGGTCGCATGGCGGAGCATTAACGGGACAGCCCGGCCGGCGGAAGGATGTTCGCGATGGGATCGACTGTCCGGTGCTCAGGAGAACGCGCTTTGCTTCAGGATTTCGATCCGGTGCCAAACCCGCTTGGGCATGGAACCCTGCCAGACGCCGTCGAGGACTTCCCGCAAGGCTCGCTCCCGCAACGCCAAGGCATGGAACACGTCGAGATACCGCTCACCGTGCCGGCCGAGGAAATCTTCCAGCGGCCCGGCGGCGAGGTTGGCCAAGATCAGCGGTTCGGTGGTCAGTTGGGCGGCACAGAAGATCACCTTCAGGGCACGCTCGGGATCGTGGTCAATGAGCCGGTAAAGTTCCGCCGATTCGTCCGCCCACTCCCCGTCCAGCGTCGTTAGCCAGCGCTCCGCCAAATCGCGCAGCGCCGGCTCCGTCTGCCAGGCATTCCAGAATCGCTCTGGCGTCGGACTCACCCTTTGGATTTCTCAGCCTTGTCCGCCTTGTCGGGCTTCTCGGCTTTCTCACTTTTCTCGCCCTTGGCGCTTTCCTCCGCGACCACGCCGCTGCGCTTGGCCATGATGGCTTCGGTGATCTTCTTCATCAGCTCGGGCTTCTCGGCCAGCGCCTTGCGGGCGGCTTCCTTGCCCTGGCCGATGAGCTCGCCGGCAAACTGCAACCAGGCGCCCTTCTTTTCCACGACGCCGTTCTCGATGCCGACATCCAGCGTGCTGCCTTCCTTGTCGATGCCGTGGTTGAAGATGATATCGAACTCCGCCTCGGCGAACGGCGGGGCAACCTTGTTCTTCACGATCTTCACCTTCACGTGGTTGCCCAGCACGGTGCCGGCGTTGTCCTTAATCGCGTCCTTGCGCCGGATGTCGATGCGCACGCTGGCGTAGAACTTGAGCGCCTTGCCGCCGGGCGTCGTCTCGGGATTGCCGAACATCACGCCGACTTTTTCGCGGAGCTGGTTGGTGAAGAGGCAGGTCGTCTTGGCCTTGCTGAGAATCGCCGTGAGTTTGCGGAGTGCCTGGGACATCAGGCGGGCCTGCATGCCCATCGTGGCCATGCCCATCTCGCCCTCGAGTTCCGCCTTGGGCACGAGCGCGGCGACCGAATCCACCACGATGATGTCCAGCGCGTTGGAGCGGGCGAGCGTCTCGCAGATCGTGAGGGCTTCCTCGCCGGAATCGGGCTGCGACACGAGCAGGTTATCGAGATCCACGCCGAGTTTCTTGGCGTAGCCCGGGTCCAGCGCATGTTCCGCGTCGATGAACGCCGCCACGCCGCCGGCCTTCTGGGCGTTGGCGATCAGGTGGAGCATCAGCGTGGTCTTGCCGGAAGATTCCGGCCCGTAAATCTCGATGATTCGGCCCCGCGGCACCCCGCCGACTCCCAGTGCCAGGTCAATCGCGAGCGCCCCGGACGGAATGACCTCGATCGGCCGCGAAACCTGCGAGCCGAGCCGCATGATGGCGCCTTCGCCAAACGACTTCGTGATCGTTGAGATCGCGGTTTCCAGGTCGCGGGACTTGGCGGCGGACAGCTTGGGAACTTCGGTTTCAACGACGGCTTTCACGTCGGCGGGTTTTGCGGGGGCGGCCATAGGAAATTTCGGTTTTGAGATCGAGCGGGAGGCTATGATGCGCGTCCGCCAAGTCAACCGCTGGCCGACCCTACGGACGGCGTTTCAGCCCCGCGATGCCTTCGTCCGCCATCGGCGGAGGGCGAACGAACGTCGCCGACAACTCTGGCGTTGCCACCCAGCGCCGCGGCCACTATAGGAAACCCACCTCACCCGGGCGGGTGTGGTTCAATGGTAGAATGTGGGCTTCCCAAGCCTGAGACGAGGGTTCGATTCCCTTCACCCGCTCCAATCTTCCTAAGCTCCTCAAGATCAAGCCGCTGGCTGGTTTTTGAACCCGAGAAAACGCCAAAGTAAGAATAAAAGTAAGAATGGATCGTGAGGAGGCACCTGAATGCTTACCGCGAGTCCTCAGCAACAGCCCTCCGGTATTCTTACCGTCATTCTTACCAGTCGCCCGTGGGACCGGCGTTTATTTCACCCGCGTTAGCCGGGTCGCGGGCCTGGCGAATCGTTCAGTCGGTGTTGTGTCAGGCAGACACTGAAGCCAACCAGAGGGGAAAGCTACCGGTCCATTCTTGTGGAGTGCGCGTAGCAATTGATCGCGTATTGCCGAGCCACTTTACAGCTAGGCTTGCACGGGTAATCTGGACCCCGATTCCACCGAAGACCGCCGATAACTAGGGGACGTTTATGGCATTGGGTGACGCAATTTTCGAATCGCTTCTAAGCATG
>JBIIUN010000110.1:0-11733 GCA_044339945.1 Kapaibacterium sp. (SeqCode) | reverse complement strand
AAGCTCCGCTGTCTGAATCAAACTGGGAACGGCTGAACCGGCACCCGCAGTTCGCGGCGGCTCGCTGAGGCATGGCCGGTCATCCCGGCGCAGAAGTCTGATTCCCGGCCCGCCCTTTCGCGTCTATCCTGTCCACATGCGCTACATCGAACCTCACGGCCATATGGTCAGCCGCACCACGGATGACTACGTCGACATGGTCACCGCCGGCTGCGCCGCCGTCTGCGAGCCCGCCTTCTGGGCCGGCTTCGACCGTTCGTCCGTGGACGGCTTCCGCGACTACTTCCGCCAGCTCACGGAATACGAGCCGGCCCGCGCCGCCAAATACGGCCTGCCGCACTTCTGCTGGCTGTGCATCAACCCCAAGGAATCCGAGGACGTGAAGCTGGCCGAGGATGTCATCGGGATCATCCCGGAGTTCCTCGACCGGCCCACCGTGCTCGGCATCGGGGAAATCGGCCTGAACAAGAATTCCCGGAACGAGGTCGCGGTGCTCGAACGGCACGTGGACCTCGCCGCCCGCACGGGCCAGCTCATCCTCGTCCACACCCCGCACCTGGAGGACAAGCTCAAGGGCACCCGCCTGATCCTCGACGTGCTGAGGAACGACTCCCGCATCCGGCCCGAACGCGTGCTGATCGACCACGTGGAGGAACACACGGTGAAGGTGGTGCTCGACCGCGGGCATTGGGCGGGCATGACGCTCTACCCGATCAGCAAATGCACGCCGGCCCGCGCCGTGGACATCCTCGACGTGTATGGCAGCGAGCAGCTGTGGATGAACTCCGCGTGCGACTGGGGCGAAAGCGTCCCGCTGGCGATTCCCAAGACCGCGCTGGAAATGCGTCGCCGCGGCTGGAGCGCCGAGGCCGTGGACAAGGTGGTTTACCAGAATCCCGTTCGGTTCCTGAGCCAGTCGGCGAAGTTCAAGTTGAGTTGACGCGCTGGCCTTAGACTTGCGAACCAGATGGGCATGGAACGGACCATAAAGCGGGCGTTCCTGACTGCTTGCAGCTTGGCTCTTGGGTTCGTTGTAGCTCTGTGGATCTGGCCGGGCCGCTATGGCCAGCGAAGTGTCTGTTCGCGGTGTGGGCTTGAGCGTTGGGAGTCGGAGATCCACTTCGGCCAGTTAAAGACTTCCTTGGGCAGAGCTTTCCAAGACGAGACGAATGCCGTTTCCGCCATGCTGATGAATCATCCCATAATCAGCGGACATCAGCATGACTGGATAGGAGCCTCTGGGAGCGGGGGTGGTGGCATTTGGTTCAGCAAGGGAGTCGGCCCTGGGCGACATCTGTGGCAGGCCGTTCGGTCAACCAACGTGGCCAACTTCCTCGCTGAACTGGCAAGCGCGCGCGACACCAATTCACTGCTCGTCTGGCGTGACCGACTCCTGAATCCGAGGCAGTCGCAGGATGCCTGGTTTGCCATCCTGACCGCCGAAAATGAACGGAGTGGCGGACGGACTTTGGTCGAAGCCGCCGAGGAAGAGTTTCGGAATTCACAACTGCCAGGGCATTGAAACTTTGAGGTTCAGTGGGCAAGGTTCGTCAGCCGATGAAAACGCAATCCCCCGATACAAGCCCCGAAGCCGAGCGGGTGTTGATCGAACTCGCCCGCAAGATGCCGCCGGAGCGAAAGCTCCAGCTTGCCGGCCAGTTCAGCGCGTCCATGCGCAACCTGATGCGCGCCGGCATCCAGCAGCGACATCCCGATGCCGGCCCGGAAGAACTGGAGCGGCGGTTTGTGGAACTTTGGCTTGGCCCTGAGATCGCACCGCGATTTCTCGCGGCCCGGGCGCTGCGCCATGCTCGATGAACAGGCCAGCGTGCTGGTGCGGGTGACGGAACTGCTCGAACAGCTCGAAGTCCCTTACTTCGTTGCGGGTTCCTACGCGAGCAACGTCCACGGCTTCTATCGCGCCACAGCCGATGCGGACCTGGTGGCCGATCTCAAGCTGCGCCACGTCGAGCCGTTCACGGAACTGCTCGGTCGCGAGTTCTACTTTGACGCCGCCGCCATCCGCGCCGCCGTCATGCATCGGGCGAGCTTCAACGTCATCCATTTCGACACCTCCCATAAGGTGGATGTCTTCCTCCTCAAGCGGGAGTTCTTCCTGCTGGCGGAAATGGAGCGCCGCCAGCGGCAGCGGCTCGCTCCCAATGCACCGGAGCAGGTCTGGATGGCTTCTGTGGAGGACACCATTCTCTCCAAGCTCGACTGGTATCGGCTCGGCGGCGGCGTGTCGGACCGGCAATGGGGCGACGTGACCGGCGTGCTCAAGGTGCAGGGCGAACGGTTGGACTTCGCCTACCTCCGCCATTGGGCGAAAGAACTCGGCGTGGCCGACCTGCTGGAACGGGCGCTGGCGGACAGCGGGTTGGACAGGCGGACATGACTTTGGACCGCGCTGGAGATGCGCCGCGGCGGCTGTGGACAAGGTGATCTACCAGAATCCGGTGCGGTTCCTGAGCCAGTGCGCGAAGTTTAAGCTGGCCCAAAACTGAGCACCGAACCTGCTAGTCCAGTTGCCAATGAAGCTACGATGGTCAAAGCGGAATAGGCTTCTGGCGATTGCTGCAAGCGCGTTGGCCATATTCATGGTCGTCGCAATGACTGTGGGCTGGTCGGGCACCGAGGTATGCCGCCGATGCGGTCGGGAGCTTCACTACGCGGAATGGCGCCTGGGCTTGGATGGACCGGTTGTTCATCGCGTCTCGCGCAATGAAACGGAGACTCCATTCAGCAAGGCCCTAACACCGTTGTTGGAAAGTCAGCCCTGCTTGAATGAATGGTGCTTCGCGACAGGCGGAAACTATACGGTCGTTTTCTTCTCCAAGAGCTGTGCCATCGGCCATGGCAGGCACCTTCTGCAAGCGATTCGTTCCACCAATGTCGCTGCGTTCCTTCAGCAGCTCGGTAAATCCGCTGAGACGAATTCACTTTGGCGATGGCGAGACCGGTTGCTTGACCCTGAGCATTCGCGGACCGCCGCGATGGCGGTAGCAAATGCCGAAGACGATCGCGACGAAGGTCAGACGTGGCCGATGGCAGCAGAGGCATTCTTTCGAGAAATGCGCGGATTGCAGCCAGCCGAACGTCGATAGCCGGTTCCTGCCTGTTCCCAGACAATCAACTCCACGTGCGACCGCCGCAAAGGCGTCCCGCGGGCATAGGTTTGCCTGCGGGTGAGATGCGGCCTTAGCCTGCGCCGGCCGTCGCCGCATGTATCTTTTCCTGCCTCTCCTCGCCGCGCTCGCGTTTGCGCTGGGCGCCCTGGTCTACAAGCGGGCGTATCAGGAGGGCGCCGGGTTGGTTCACCTCGCGGTGGTGAACAACGTGATCCTCGGGCTGATGTTCCTGCCGTTGCTCGCGGTTGAGTCGCAGCCGATCCCGTGGGGCGATTGGCACCTGCCGGTGTGGACGGCGCTGGCGTTCGCGATTGGGCATCTGCTCAACGTGCTTTCGCTGCGGCTGGGCGACGTGTCGCTCGCCACCCCGCTGCTCGGCGCCAAGGTGATCTTCGTGGCGCTGGTCGGCGGCCTTGTCTTTCGCAACCGGCTTTCTACCGCCCAATGGCTGAGCGCCGCCCTGGCGACCGCGGGCGTGGTGGCGATGGGGTTGACCGACTTCCGGGGCGGCGGCCGGGCCGGGCTCACGACGGTCGCCGCCCTCGGCTGCGCCGCCGCCTTCGCCTTCACCGACACGATGATCCAGGCCTGGGGTTCGCGGTTCGGGGCCTGGGGTTTCCTGCCGCTCCTGTTTGCCGCGGTCGGCGTGCTGTCGCTGGGCATGATGCCGTATTTCGGGATCGCGTCGCTGCGGGCGCCGCGCCGCGCCTGGCGGTGGATCCTGGCCGGCGTGGCGCTGTCCGGCCTGCAGGCGATCATCATCACCGGCACCATCGCAGTCTGGAAGGATGCGGCCGGCGTGAACGTGGTCTACGCGACGCGCGGGCTGTGGAGCATCACCCTGGTGTGGCTGGTCGGCCATCGCCTGCGGAACACCGAACGCCACACCACGGGCGGCCGCATCATGGCGCAACGCCTGGCCGGGGCCGCCCTGATCCTGGCGGCAGTCGCGCTCACGGTCTGGTCCGGTCCCCGTTGAACGGGCGTTCGGAACCGGCCCGAACGTCCGCCGGCTTGCTCCGCCCCGGGCGCGCTGGGACGCTGGCCCCCGGTGACCACTGACTTCAGCCCCGTCCAATGGCTGCTCGCCGTCCTCGCGGCGACGGGCATCGGCATTTCCAAGAGCGGGCTGCCGGGCATCAGCCTGCTGCATGTCGCCATCTTCGCGCACCTGTTCCCCGGCCTCGCCTCGACCGGCGTGGTGCTGCCCATGCTGGTCGCCGGCGACATCGGCGCGGTGCTGCTGTTCCGCCGGCACGCGCAGTGGCCGCACGTCTTTCGCACGCTCCCACCGGCGTTGGTCGGCGTGGCGGTCGGCTGGGCGGTCATGGGCTGGACGCAGCGGCAGGGCGTTCCGGCCGCGCGCTTCGGCCCGGTCATCGGCGGCATCGTGCTGACGTTGGCGCTGGCCCAGCTCGGACGGGACTGGAAGCCGGAATTCTTCGCCCGGGTGCCCCACACGCGGGGCTTCGCCTGGTCCATGGGTTTCATCGCCGGCGTGACCACCATGCTCGCCAACGCCGCCGGCCCGGTCATGGGACTCTACCTGCTGGCCGTCGCGTTGCCGAAGGACGCCTTCGTGGGCACGGCAGCGTGGTTTTTCCTGCTGATCAACCTGATCAAGGTGCCCTTCAGCGCCCAGCTTGGGCTCATCCACGGGTCCACCCTCGCCTTCAATCTTCTGCTGGTGCCCGCGATCATCGCGGGATTGTTCCTCGGCCGGACCGCCGTGGCGAAGCTGCCGCAGAAATGGTTCGACTCGCTGGTGCTGGGCTTCGCCCTTCTCGCCGCCGCGAAGCTGCTGACGGCGGGCTAGGGCAGTTCGGTGGCCTGGTAGAATTGGCCATTGCCCGCCGCCGCGGCCGAGTCGGTCGCAAATGCCCCGGCGGGATCGGTCTGCACCGGGCCGGGCAAAGGGCGCCAGGTGATCTGCGGAGCCCCTAGCGTCGCGGTGGCCCAAATTCTCAGCCGGTCTAGCCGGTGCGGTTCGACCGCCTCACCGTTGGCGTAACCGAGGCGCAGGCGCGGGCTGCCGGAGTCCGATTCGGCGGGCTGCAAGCGCAGCGGCGTGGCGGGTTCGTGGGCGACGTCACCCAGGAAGGCCAGCAACTGGGCGTCACTGACGGCAGCGGGATTCGAGAGGTCGGCGCCCGCGAGATTGGCCGGCACCTGCGGGCGGGCGTAACGGACGTAGTCGAACGCGGCTTCGAGATCCGGGTTTGCGCCGGTGAAGAGCGTCCCGTCGGGCAGGCGGGCGCCGTTGGTCAGCACGGTGACATTCTGGGCCGGGAAACCGACGCGTTCGCAATTGGGCCAGTCGGTGTAAACGGTGAGGCCTGCCTGCAGGGTCGCGGGAAAGTCAGGCCGGGAATAACGCCGATGCACGGTCCAGCTTCCTCCGGGCGGACGCCGCAGAAGGATCAGATGCCGGCCGAGGCGCGCGACCTGGATCTGGGCGCGCGGCGTGCCGGGCGAAATCTCGAGGTTCGAAACGCTGTTCACGGTGGACTTCACCTCGTGCTGGTAGGTGCCGGGCGTGTTCGCGGCGCCGAGCGAGAGGAAAACGTAGTTCTGTCCGCCGGGCGTCCACTGGGCCGGCGACGTCATCGTCCGCGGCGCGCGGACCATGATGCCGGCCAGCGAATAGAGGCTGGTGGGCGCGCCGCCGCCGCCCCGCCGGGAGACTTCCACGTCAGTCGTGATCACGAAGTCGCCGGTCACGGACTTGCAGGTGAGTTCGCCGCGCCATTCTCCGAACCAGACGCTGGTGTGGGGGATCATGAGCAGGCGGCCGGGCCGCTGCTGGCCGAAGTCGAACGTGGCGAGCGCATCGTTGCCCCAGCCTTCGGTCTGGTAGATGCGCTCCCAGTTGGTGCGCGTCGCGGGCGAGCGAAACTCATCCGACAGCGGCGTGAGGTCATCCGCGGCGCGCAGCAAAAAGCCGAGCAGGGCGCCCAGGGCGAGGATTGGCTTCATGGATGACATCGGGCAGAACTAGAACGCGGTCGGGAACGGATCGGGAAAGACGTCGGCGTCAGCGGCGGGGCGGGCGCCGCCATAGGGCGAGCGCCAGCAGGCCCGTGAGCATCGCCGCGGTCCCGGTGGCAGGTTCCGGGATGGCGGCCGGCTGGAGTTCGAACTCCAACGCCCAGCGGTCCAGCCGGTGCTGGCCGCCAGTGGAAAGATCGGCGACGAACAGCGTCCAGTTGCCACCCAGGCTGTGCCCGGCGAAGCCACCGAGCAACGCGGTGCGAGGGGTGGTGTCCAAGACCACGTCAGGGTCCACGGCGCGGCCGTCGGGTGCCCAGGTCCCCAGCAACGGGCCCACGAGCGAACCGGACGCCGTCAGCGGCGCGGCGGCGCGATAGGCGTGGATGTCGCCGTTGACCGCGGAATCTGCGAACGTGACCTGCAGCGGCTGGCTGTCGCCGTAACCGAACGGATTCACGCCCGTCCGGCCGGGGCGATTGAGGAGGACGGCAAATCCGTCGTCGTGCCGCAGGTAGGCATAGAGGTCGCCCAGCCAGCCGGTTTCGCCGGCGGGCACACCGAGCTCGAACTGCACGCTGACCGCCGCGACCACGCCGGCCTCGGCAATCGTGATGGTGGATACCAGACCGGTTGCCGAGTCGTCCGGGATCCACTGGTCCACCGGCCCGGAGGCAAAGAGCACCGCGGCCCGGGAAACCTGCGGCGCGAAGGCCAGGGCGGCGCCGACAACGGCACCGAGTCCAAAGAAATGAGGATGCATCACGGGAAAATGGCAGTTCAGGGCGCAGCGACTTCAATCACGCGGTAAAAGGTCAGCGGTGCCGACGGCGGGGCGCCGTCGCGCAACTGGATGGCGCCGGTGGCGCCGGCGCTGGCGACCGTCGCCGGACCGGAAACATTTTCCCACGGGCCGGCCACCCCGTCGGCCCGCTGAAGCCGGTAGGTCCGGCCCGGAATGCCGGCGGCGGCGAAAACGCGTTCGCCGGCCACTTCCGCCGTGGTGACCAGGTTCAGCGTCACGCCGCCGCCCCCGGCCGTCACCCGGATCGTGACCGTGGCCTGGGCGGCCAAGACACCGTCGCTCACCACGTAGGTGAAGCCGTCATCCGCGGGGTCCGACCGGCCCGGGTAAAGCACAAACCCGGCTTCGGCCACCAGCGGCACGCCGCTCAACGAGCGCGGACTCACCGCCATGACGGTCAACGGGGCCGGTCCGTCGGGGTCGTGATCGTTCGCGAGCAGCGCGGTGTAGGGGATCTTGAGCGAACGGCCGGCGGTGCGCGGCACCAGGTCGGGTTCGGCCACCGGCGGCTGGTTGCCGGCCACGGCGTCCGGCCCGGACGCCCGGCTGGCGGCCATCTCCGCCGGGGTGAGCACGCGGTCATGGAGCCGGATTTCGTCGTAGGCGGTGTGCGCCGTGGCAAGCGAGGACCAGTGCGAACGGCCGAACCAGTTGTTCACGTCCGACAGCGCCGAGAGCAGAAAGGGCGCCGTGTCGGTGCCCACCAGCGTCCCATCGCGATACCACGCCACCGCCGAAGTGCCCCCCTGCGCCGCCACGGTCACGACGTAATGGTAGGTCTGACCGGGCGTGGTCGGCAGGCTGGATTGGATGTCGGCCTGGAAGGCTCCGCCGGTCATCAGCACCTGCCGCTGGGCATTGAGATCCAGGCCCCAGCTCGTGGTCAGCGACAGCAGGTCACGGCCGGCGGAACCCGCCGGGCCAAAGACCGTGGTGCCGGTCCATTCACCGGGCGCACCCGCGCCGTCGCCCGGCCCTTCCAGGCGGCCGAACTCGAACAGCGAGCCCCAGTTCCGGACTCCGAGCGGCGCCGCCCACAGCTCGACCGTCAGGTCGTCCTGCGCGGAGATGACGCCGTTGGGCAGGTTCAGGTAGGCGGAGATCGCCGTGTCGGGCGGCGCGCTGTCGGTGGTGCCCGGCAGGGTCAGCCGCGCGCCGTCGAACGTCGCCCCGAGGCCGCGCACCTGGAGCGGCAGGCCGGCCACGACATCGGGCAGGACCGTGCCGGCGGGGGCCGCGCCAGCGGACTGGTTGAACGACCAGCGATACCGCGGCGCCGGCAACACGACGGCCGGCACGTGGCTGAAGGCCGGGGAATTCACCGCCGCATTGGGCACGCCGTCAGCGGCGGCGACCACGGCGCCGGCCGGAAGTTCAAGCGCCACGCTGCCGGCCCGGACGAAACCGCCCAGGCGCACCCGGTAACTCAATCCGGGGGCGAGCGTCGTCACCGATTCGACCACGCCACCCGCGGAACCGCTGACGATGAAGTCCGCCGCGGCCAACCCCGGCACCGCCCGGGAAAAGGTGAGGTCGAGTTCAAGCGGACCGGTCACGAACGGGGCGACCTGGCCCGGCGCCAGCATCAGCGACCCGGTCAGCGGCACCACCGGCGTGAGCGACACGGGCGTCCCGTCGAGGGAACGGAGGAACGCAAACAGATCGTTCCGCGTTCCCGCCGGCAGCGAGTCCACCACGCGATGGGGCAGCGTCGCCGCCAGGTCGCCGGCATGCGAAACCAGCAGGGCATTGAACTGGAAGTCGGCGAACTCGTTCATGCCGCGCAGCACCTCGACGAGGTTCACCGGGCCGGGTTCGAGTTCGACCTCGGCCGTGACCCAGCGCCAGCCGCTGGTCATCCAGCCGTTGTCTGGCGCCTGGGGCAGGAACTGCACCGCCTGTTCCACCCCGTTCACGCGCAGCCGGCCGGGGCCCACGCCGCGGAAGATGTGCCGCAGGCCCAGCCGGGCCGGGCCTCCGGGACCGCCGTCCACGTAGAGGAAGCGCACGCCGTTGCCCGGCACCCCGCCCACGTTCACGATGGAGCCGCCCCACGCCCCGCGCAGCGAACCGCCGCCGCCCTGGGCCGGGGTGTCATTCTCCCGGGTCACGCCGGCGGTGCCGACCAGCTCACCCTGCGACGCCAGCCACAGCGTGCCACCGGCGTAGCGGAAGACTTCCGCGAGCGTCGCGGCTTGGCCGTGGTGCAGGTAGGAACTCGCGGTGTGCAGGCCGCGCAGCGTCGGGGTGTCGAGACCTGCAAGTGACTGCCCGAGCCGCTGGCCGCTGAGCTGTGAGGCGGTGCCCACCGCGTGCAGCGGCGTGGCCGCGACCGGCGTCACCGCGCTGTCAGTCAGGTTGGCTCCGCCGTGACATTGCTGGCAGTTCAGCGAAAGGAAGGTGCCGCGTCCCGCCGCGGCCTCAGGCGCCAGCAGTCCGCCGGCGGTGCGAAACGGACTGCGCGGAACGGTGCTGTCATCGAGGGAGCTCACGTAGGCCGCCAGCGCGTCGAGGTCGGCGCTGAGCCCGGCCTTGGCCGAGGCGGGCGACGGATGATTGGCCGCGAAGTCCGTGGGCGAAAGGTTCAGGAATCCCGTCCCGCCGAACGCGCCGCGGATGTCATGCTCGAAGTCCTGGATCTCGTCGAAGTTGCCGGTCCAATGCACGTTGCCGTGCCCGGTGCCGGCGCGGCCCCGCAGATCGGTGGTGCGACGGAGTCCTTCGCCGCGGCCGGTGAAGTCCCAGACTCTTCCGTCACTGCCGCCGTCCAGGTGGCAGCTCGCGCAACTGATATAGCTGTCGGCGCTCATGCGCGGGTCGGCGGCGTTGTAGAAGATGCGTTTGCCGGTGAGGACCGCGGGCGCCAGCAGCTCGGTGCCGACCGTGATCGGCGTCGCCAACGTGGGCAGCGACGTGCGGTTCTCCCCGAGCAACGGCTGGCCATCGAGCACCGTCACGCTGCGGCCCATGAAGTTTTGCACCAAGATGCGTCGGCTCGCGTCATCCACGACCAGTCCTTGCGGCGCGAGACCGGTCGCCGCCTCCACGGTCTTTACGGCCGGCGACGTCAGGGTTGCGCCCTGGGCCGGGTTGCCCGTCACGGGCCCCAGGTTCAGCGCGTCGAGGCCGACCATGCGGTTGTTGCCCTGGAGCGTCACGAGCAGCGTGTCGCCGAGCGGGGTGTAGGCCACCGCACTGGGGCCGTCCGAATTGTCGAAGTCGCGCCGCGCATGCCGGATCTCCTGGTTCGCCCCGAGGTCCAGGAACGAGACCACCGCCCGCACCGTGGTCTCATGCGTGAGGTTGCCCACGCCGAAGAAGGTGCCGCGCTGGACGTTGTCCTGCTTCGACACCACGGCGGCCCGGGTGCCATCCGGGGAAATCGCCAGGCCGGCCAGATGGTTGGGCACGCCGGCCGCCCGGTCGCCACCATCGGTCGGGTTCGCGCTGGCCAGGCGAAACGTCCGGACCGGCGCCAGCGTAGAGCCGGAGAACTCGCCTACCTCGCCCGCGAGTTCCGGCGAGATGAATCGGGTGACCAACACCCGCTGCCCGTCGCCGCTCACCGCGAGCGCCCGCGGCGTCGGAAAGGGCGTGGGCACGTCGAGCGGCGCGGCCGCCGGATTCGCGGCCGCGTAGCGGCGCAGCCGGCCCGAGCCATAGAGCGATACGAACAGCACCTGCCCGTCGGGCGACGGAGCGACGCCGAACGGCGCCGAGCCGTAGGGCAGCGCCACGTTGTGCGCGAGGCTGCCGTCGGGGTTGAGCACGCGGACTTCATCCGACGCCATGCACGTCACCCAGTAGCGACCCAACGCATCGCGGGCCACGGAGCGTGGATTCTGCCCGACGGCATGTTCCGCCACGACCGCACCGGTCGTCGCGTTGAGCACCGTGACGGTGTTCGCATCCGGATTCACCGCCCACACCCTGCGTCCAGCGGCGCCGTCGTCGCCCACCGCGAGCGTCGAGCTCTGCGTGGGCAAGGGCCCCGCCGGCGGCGTGAGCACGAGCAGGTTCAGCGGCTCCGTCACCACGATCCCGCTGGCGTCGCGCACCTGCACGAGCACGCGGTTCCGGCCCGCGGCGGCATAGGCGTGATTCGTGGTGGAGTGCGCGGCCCAATCCGACCACGTGCCGTCGAAGTTGAAGCGGAATTCCAGCGCGCCGGTGCCGTTGGCGGTCGCGTTGACCGCGAAGGTTTCGCCCGGCAACGGCTGGTAGTCGCTCGCCGTGACTCCGGTGAACTGCGGCGCCGGCAACGCGTCCACCCCGCCCCCGGTCGCGAACCGGAACGAGTAGGGCGCGAGGACATTGCCCGCGGTGTCCTGAAAGCCGACCGGATTCTGCGGGTTCGAAGTGTCGGCGAGGAAGTCCACCTGGTAGGTCGTTTCCGCCGCGAGTCCGCCGCTCGGCGTGAACGTGAGCACGCCGGCGAAATCGTGGATGAGGTAACCCGGCACAAACGCGCCCAGCGTCGTGCCGTCGCCGCCGACGGGCCGCACGGTGAAATCAATGCCGTTGCGCAGGCCGCCGCGCCGCGGGTGTTCGTGCAGCAGGAAGCTCAGCGGCGCGAGGCGCGGGTAGTTGGCGCGATTTGCCTGCGGCACATGGAACGCCACGGTCGGAGCCGTGGTGTCCGGCGCCTGCTGGTGGACCCACACGCCCATGCCCTGCGTGCGACCCGGATTGGGATAGCCGCCCGTGATCCACAGGTTGCCGAGCGGCAGGCTGATCTGCGTGGTGTCCACGCCGGTGCCGGCCTCGTCGAGCGTGAGGGCGATGGAACCCATTCCCTGCCCCGCAAGG
>JBIIUN010000545.1:0-3111 GCA_044339945.1 Kapaibacterium sp. (SeqCode) | reverse complement strand
CAGGACTTCCTTCAACGTCACTTCGGCGCCCCCGCGGCGTTTGCTTTCGTCGGCCGCCTCCATGAAGGCGAAGATCTCGATCGTTTCCTCCGGGGAAACGGGGGCGACCCCGGTCTCGAAGAACTTGACGGCCGCTTGGACCAGCGGCGCGTAACCATCGTAGGCGCCGACGTCCATCGACCCCAGCGTGCCCTCCGCATGGCCCTTGTAACCCTCGACTTCCCGGAAGGTGCCCGTGCGGCCGCCCTTCCACTTGCCGACGACCTCGATCTTGCCGTCGGCGGTGGTGCCGCGGCGGACCGAAAGACAGCCGGGGCCCATCACGGTGAACAGCGATTCACAGCCATGGACGCCATACCAGAACAGGTCCGGGTGGGTTTTCTCCAGGTGGGCCGGGCTGCCGCACCACGCGTTGGTGACGGTGCCGATCACGCCGCCGCGCACGGCGAGCGTGTTGCGGGCGAAGCGCAGCGAGGAAGCGCTGAAAATGGGCACCTTGGCCTTCTTGGCGAGCCGGAAGACTTCCAGCGCGTCCTTGAGCGAACCGGCGACCGGTTTGTCGAGATACACCGGCTTTTTCGCCGCCAGCACCGGCTTCAGTTGCTCCAGATGCGGCCGGCCGTCCACGCTTTCGATCATCACCACGTCCACGTTCCGGCAGAGTTCGGGAATGGAGTCGTAGATGGTGACCCCGAATTTCTCCCGGAGCGTCTTGGTGTATTCCTCGACCCGCGACCAACTGGATTCGATGTCCGGGCTGCCGCCCTTGAACCCGGCGACGACCCGGGCGCCGAGGACGCGGTCCTTGGCCTTGGGATCGTTGAGGATGCCCGTGAAGGCGGTGACGTGCGACGTGTCGAGGCCGATCAGGCCCACCTTGAGGTCGGCGGCGAACAGGGAGGTCAGCAGGCAGGAAGTCAGCAGCGGGACGAGGGAGCGGAGTTTCATGGGCGCATTCGGCCAGAGTTGCCGGGCCTTTGGCAATCCACGGAAACGGGGCAGGGACAAAAGCAAAACGCCCGGCTTGGGGCCGGGCGTGGTGGAATCAAGGCGGGCGAATGCCGGTTCAGTTCTCTTCGAGGGTCACCTGGCCGCCGGCCTCGATGGTGCGTTTGGCCATCTTGAGACGGGAGGGCAGGGTGGCGGTGGGATTCTGGCCCACCGGGTTGACGTTGTAAGTTTCACCCATGACCGAAGTGGGAAACTTGCCTGTATTGAAGTAAGGGGCTAGGTCGGCCTCGCTTGGCGTATCGTTGTCCCCTTTCTTGTTCTCCGCCGCCCATAGCGCCTTCTGGTTCTGGATTACGCGGAGGTTATTGATGATCGCATTGAAGCGAGCGGTAGCCATCGAGTTGCCGACGGCGGGGATCGCGATCATGGCCAGCAGGCCGATGATCATGACCACGATCATGATTTCGATGAGCGTGAAGCCGGCCCGGCGGGCGGCGCGTTGGGGAAATTGGCGGACGTTCATGGTCAGACTCGGTAACGTGATGCGGACACCCGGACCAACACCGTCAGCGCGGAATCGTTGCGCGGAATCAGCCGGGCGAAGCGGAGCGAAAGGTATGGACTGGCCCGCCCGATTCAACGCCGAAACGGCCTCCATTTCGCAAACCCTGCCCCGAGCCGATGAAGGAATTGCCCGGCGCAGCGGTGAATCCGGGCGGGGGTAAGCCAGCCCCGCGGCGCCTGCCCGGCCCGTTCGGCCACCGTGGGGCGAAAGCGCAGCGGGACCACCGGGCAATCCCGCTGCGCGCCGTGGAATCGGCCTAGGCGAGCACGCGTTCCAGCAGTGCGTTCATCCGCTTGAGCAGGGCGCGCGGGTCTTCCATGACGCCGGCGGCGACGCGCGCCTGGTCGAGGATCGTCTCGGCGATGTCGCCGGCGAAGGCGGCGTCCTTCTGCCGGGTGGCTTCGAGGCGGACGATAATCGCGTGGGCGGGGTTGATTTCCAGGTCAAGCTTGGCCGGGGCAACGGCTTCGTCGTCCTTCTTCATGGCCTTGAGCATCCGGCGCATGCTGTTGGTCATGTATTTGTCAGCGTCGACCACGACCGCGGGGCTGTCCACGAGCCGCTGCGAGACGCGAACTTCACCGACCTTGTCGCCCAGCGTGGTCTTGAGCCATTCGGCCAGGGCTTTGCCGGTGGCGTCGTCGAGGGCGCCTTCCTTCTTGGACTCGTTGAGGTTGAGGTCGGCTTTTTCCGCGGCCTTGAGCGGTTTGCCGTCGAACTCGCGCAGGTGCTCCATCACGAACTCGTCCCACGCGTCGTAGAGGAAGAGCACCTCGAACTTCCGCTCACGGAATACCTCGTAGTAGGGGCTGGCCTCGGCTGCCTCGCGGTTGGGCACCTGAAGGCAGTAAATCTCCTTCTGCTCGGACGACATGCGCTTCACGTAATCGGCGAGCGAGGTCGTCTTGCCCTTCTCGGTGTGCGAGGATTCGTAGCGGACCAACTTGCCCAGGGCGTCCTTGTGGGTGAAGTCGGTGACGATGCCCTCCTTCAGGAACCGCTGATATTCGGCGTAGAACTTCTCGTAAGTTTCCGGGTCCTTCTCCGCGGTTTCGTCGAGGAACTTGAGGAAGCGGGTCGTGAGGACCTTGTTCAGCTTCTGCATCAACGAGGTGTCCTGCATCGTTTCCCGCGAGATGTTCAGCGGCAGGTCCTCGCTATCCACGACGCCCTTGAGGAAGCGCAGCCACTCGGGGAAAAGGCCCTTGGCCTTGGCTTGGATGAGCACCTTGCGGCAGTAGAGGTTCACCTCGGACTCGACGCGGCCCATGCCCATCGTCTCCAAGTTGTGCTGGGGCACAAAGAGCAGGGACTGGATCGCGAGCGGCGCGTCGGCGTTGAAGTGCAGGCGGAGCAGCGGCTTCTCGTGGTCGTGCCCGATGAACTGGTAGAACTCGTCGTATTCCTCCGGCTTGATCTCGTTCTTGCTGCGGGTCCAGAGGGCCTGGACGGTGTTCACCTTCTCGCCGTTCAGATCGATGGGGAAGGGGACGAAGCTGGAGTAGCGCTTGATGATCCGCTCGATCGCCGCCTTCTCGCCGAACTCCTTGGCCTCGTCCTTGAGCTCCAGCGTGATCTTGGTGCCGCGGGGAAGG
>JBIIUN010000544.1:0-3115 GCA_044339945.1 Kapaibacterium sp. (SeqCode) | reverse complement strand
TTCGCCCTCAAGGTCGCCGGGCAGGGCCGCGTCGCCATCGTCACCAAGAAGAACCGCGCCGACTCGAACACCAACTGGGCGCAGGGCGGCATCGCCAGCGTCACGAGCCGGGAGGATTCCTTCGCCCTCCACATCCAGGACACGCTGGAAGCCGGCGCCGGGCTGTGCAAGGAGGCCGCGGTCCGCTGCATCGTCGAGGAAGGCCCCGCCCGCATCGCCGAGCTCATCGAACTCGGCACCCAGTTCACCGAACGTGAACTGCCCAGCCAGCCCGGCCGGCGGGAACTCGACCTGACCAAGGAAGGCGGCCATTCCCGACGGCGGATCCTGCACGCCAAGGACGCCACCGGGGCCGAGATCGAACGCGCCCTGCTCGCGGCCATCGCGGCCAACCCGGGCATCGAGGTCTTCGAGAACCATCTCGCGGTGGACCTCATCACCACGGCCAAGCTGGGCTACGTCGGGCCGAACCGCGTGGTCGGCGCCTACGTGTTCGACGAGGTGGACCACGGGGTGGATGTCTTCGCCGCGCCCGTCGTCGTGCTGGCGACCGGCGGCAGCGGCAAGGTTTACCTCTACACGACGAACCCCGACATCGCGACGGGCGACGGCGTGGCGATGGCCCACCGGGCCGGCGTGCCGGTGGCGAACATGGAGTTCGTCCAGTTCCACCCCACCTGCCTCTACCATCCTCAGGCCAAGACCTACCTGATCTCCGAGGCGGTCCGCGGCGAGGGCGCCTTCCTCCGCGGCGCCGACGGCCAGCGATTCATGCCGCGCTACGATGCCCGGGCCGAACTCGCCCCGCGCGACATCGTGGCGCGGGCCATCGACTCCGAGATGAAACGCACCGGCGCCGACTGCGTGTTCCTCGACATCTCGCACCAGTCCGCCGAGTTCATCCGGGGGCACTTCCCGAACATCCACGCCAAGTGCCTGGAGTTCGGCATCGACATGACGCGCCAGGCGATTCCGGTCGTGCCCGCGGCGCATTACCAGTGCGGCGGCGTGGTTACCAACCTCGACGGCGAGACCGAGGTCGCCGGCCTCTACGCCATCGGCGAGGTCGCCTGCACCGGCCTGCACGGCGCCAACCGCCTCGCCAGCAATTCGTTGCTCGAAGCCCTCGTCTGCGCCCACCGCGCCGCCCTCCGCGCGCGGGACTACCGGCCCGTGGAACCCGCCCCGGAAATCACGCCGTGGCAGACCGGACGCGCGACCGATCCCGACGAACTGGTCGTCGTCGCCCACAACTGGGACGAGCTCCGCCGCACCATGTGGGACTACGTCGGCATCGTGCGCACGAACAAGCGCCTGCGCCGGGCGGAAAAGCGGCTGGGCAATCTCCAGGAGGAAATCCGCGAGTTCTACTGGGGCTACACCCTGACGGCCGACCTGCTCGAACTACGCAACCTGTGCACGGTTGCCGAACTGATCGTCGCCTGCGCCCTGCAACGCCCGGAAAGCCGCGGCCTGCACTACAACCTCGACTATCCCGAAGCCGACCCGGCCTGGGCCCAGCGGGATTCCGTCGTGCGCCGGGGCAGCTGAAGCTCCGTTCGCGGGGCCGGGTCAGGGCGAAGCCGGCCGTTCAAACTGCTCCACGAACTTCAGCATCCCTCGGACGTCGTGGTAGTTGGCCTTCCAATTGTGGGCGAGGCCGGAGGACTTCGGGCCGCCGTCGGCCGTGACGGTATCGAGCCAATACGGCAGCACCCGTTCGCCGAGTTGCTGGCGCCAGAGCCGCGCCTCCGCCGAGAAATCGGGTCCCGCGGCAGCGGCGGCGAATCCCAGCTGGGCGGCGAGAATCCAGGCGGAGATCCAGGAACGCGGTGACATGGGCCGAGCGTGGCGCGGGGGCGCATCCCACGGAAGGCCAAACGGGGCGGGAGCGGGGGTGTTTTCCGGAGCCGCGCGCCTTTTACCCCGGCTTAACAAATCTCCGGCGGTCCGCTCATACGGTCTTAACCCCGGGGGTGTCTCTTGAATACGTAAGGCGGCACTGACAGAGGCCGCGAACAACAAAACCAAAGTTCAAAGGAATCACATGAAGACCATCAGCCAATCCCTCCTCGCGCTCGTGCTCGGCGCCGCCACGTTCACCGCCATTGCCCAGGATGCTCCGCCCCAGGGCGAGGGTCGTCCCGGCCGCGGACCCGGCGGTGGCGGACCCGGCCGTTCGCCGGTGATCGCCGCGCTCGACGCCAACGGTGACGGCGTCATCGATGCCGCCGAGATCAACGGCGCCGCCAAGGCCCTGCTCGCGCTCGACAAGAACGGCGACGGTCAGCTCACCGCCGAGGAAATCCGTCCAGGTCGTCCCGATGGACAACGTGGTCCCGGCGGCCCCGGCGGCCCGGAAGGCGGTCGCGGCGAAGGCAAGCGCCCGCAGCGCAAGGCCGAGGCCCAGTAAGGTCGCCAGTTGGGTAGTCGGTGTGGGTTGTTAACCGCCGTGGCTGGGAGGCCGCGGCGGTTTTCTGTCTCCGCTTCCGTCGTCTGCCGGTGTCTGATGCCCCGGCGATGCGGGCGACCAACCTGAGTGATCACGGCGCTTCCCGCGGCTCCCGGTGGGCCGCGTGGAGTTGGCGTGGTTTGTTGTGCCTGCTGTGGGCGCTGCAGCTCGGCGGCTGCCGGGAGCGGGGTTCGTCCCCGGCGGAGACGTTCGGCGAACCGGCCGCGGACTATGCCGGTTCGGCCGCCTGCGCGGAATGCCATCGGGCGGCCTTCGAACTGTGGCGCAATTCGCACCACGGACTGGCGGAACGCGCCTTCAGCCCGGCCCACGACGGCGCGGCCTTCCGGCCGGCGCGGGTGTTCAAGGACGGTTCAGGCACCACGCGGGCGGACCTGCAAGGGACGAATCCCGTGGTCACCACCCGGGGGCAGTCCAATCAGCCGGTGACGGTTCCGGTCGCGCGGGTGCTCGGCGAAAGCCCGCTGCGCCAGTTCCTCGTGGCCACGGGCGGCGGCCGCTGGCAGGCCCTCGAAGCGGCCTGGGACCCGCACCGTGGCGAGTGGTTCAACGTGTTCGGCGCCGAGGACCGGCGCGGCGGCGAGTGGGGGCACTGGACCGGGCGCGGCATGAACTGGAACTCCATGTGCGCCGACTGCCACA
>JBIIUN010000543.1:0-3119 GCA_044339945.1 Kapaibacterium sp. (SeqCode) | reverse complement strand
CGAATCAGGGCTGCCTCCGCTTGAAGTTCCCGGCATCGTTCCCCGCGCATGGCCACTCCGTTTAACCAAGCCCGCTTCCGCCAACTGCCCGTCGTGGGCATCCTCCGGTTCTTCCCCCGCGAACAGGTTGAACGGCTGGTGCCCGCCGCGCTCGCCGGTGGTTTGCGCAACCTGGAGGTGACCATGAATTCCACCGGGGCCGAGGATCTCATCCGGCTCGCGCGCGAATTGGTTGGCGACGAGGGCAACGTCGGCGCGGGCACCGTGACCACGCTCGACGAACTGCATCGCGCCCTGGGGGCCGGGGCGTCGTTCATCGTCACGCCGGTGATCGTGCCGGACGTCATCCGCGCCTGCGTGGAGCGTGGCGTGCCGGTCCTGCCCGGGGCGATGACGCCGACGGAGATCCTCACCGCGTGGCGCCTCGGCGCGACGATGGTGAAGGTGTTCCCGGCCGACCAACTCGGGCCAGCGCACATCAAGGCAGTGAAGGCGCCCTTCCCGGAAATCCCGCTCATGCCGACCGGCGGCGTCACGGTGGAAACCCTGCCCGCCTTCCACCAGGCCGGGGCCGAGGCGTTCGGGGTCGGCAGTCCGCTGTTCGATCCGAAACAGGCCGCCGCCGGCAACTGGGATTGGTTCCGGCAGCAGGCCGCGCGGTTTGTGACGGCGTATCAGGAGTCCGCCGCCCGGAAGTGAGCCCACTGCCCGAAAGCTCGCCAGCGAACGTGCCAACCGGCAGGGTGCCGGCATGAGGCCGCTGCTGCTCGCCCTATCCTGGCTGCTGTTGTTGCCCGCCCGGCTCGCGGCGGCGGAAAACCCGAACGCGACCAACACGCTGCCCCGGCCGAACATCCTGCTCATCCTCGCGGACGACCTCGGCGCCCGGGATCTCGCGTTCCAAGGGGCTGACTTCCACACCACGCCGAACTTGGACCAGCTTTCCCGACAGGGAATGGTCTTCACCCAGGGTTATGCCGGTGCCGGCAATTGCACGCCCAGCCGCGCCTGTCTTTGGTCCGGACAGTATACGCCGCGGCATGGCGTCTATGCCGTGGACAGCACCGAGCGCGGTCCGCGGGACCAGATGCGGCTTCGCGCGGTGCCCGGGAAGTCCGGGCTCGCACCCGCGGTGACCACGCTGCCGGAGGCGCTGAAGACGGCGGGCTACGCCACTGCGCTGTTCGGCAAGTGGCACCTGGGCGGTCCCGACGGCGCGCCGCCGGAACAGCAGGGCTTCGACTTGGTGTTCGATCCCCGCGCCGCGGACCCCAACGCGCCCGGCACGGACCCGCAGGACCCCAAGTCCATGTTCTCGCTGACCCAGGCCGCGGGCGACTGGATGCAACAGCACACGAACCAACGCTTCTTTGCCGTCGTTTCCCACCACGCCATCCACAGCGCGCTGGAAGCCCGGCCCGAGACGCTGAAGACGTTCGCCGCGAAGCGCCCCGGACCGCAGCACACCAACGTCCCCTACGCAGCCTGTCTCGCCGACTTCGACGACAGCGTCGGGCAACTGCTCGGCCGTCTGAAGGACCTTGGCCTCGTCACGAACACGCTGGTCGTCTTCACCAGCGACAACGGCGCCACCCAGCAGTCCTCGCAGGAACCGCTGCGCGGCAACAAGGGCTGCTACTACGAAGGCGGCATCCGCGTGCCCCTCTTCATGCGCTGGCCCGGCGTGATCCGGGCCGACAGCCGGAGCGGGATTCCCGTGGCGCACGTGGACCTGTTTCCCACGCTGCTGGACGTCGCGGGCGTGCCCATCCCGGCCGAACTGAAACTGGACGGCGAGAGCCTCCTGCCGCTGCTGCGGAACCAACGCCTGCCCCAGCGGCGCGCGCTGTTCTGGCATTTCCCCGGCTACCTCGACACGCCGGTTATCCGCGGGCGCGACCCGGTGTTCCGCACCCGGCCGGTCAGCGTCATCCGTAAGGGCGATTGGAAGCTCCACCTCTTCCACGAGGAATGGCTGCTCCACGGCGGCCGCGCCGGGCTGGCCACCAACAACGCCGTCGAGCTCTACAACTTGGTGTCCGACCTCGGCGAACGAAAGAACCTCGCGGGCGCCGCGGCGAAACGGGACGAACTGCTCAAGGACCTCCTCGCGTGGATCGAGGAAACCGGCGCCCCGCTGGCGACCGATCCCAACGCCAAACCCGCGCCGAAAGCCAAGCCAACGCCGAAAGAGGAACCCAAGCCAACGCGGAAGCCGGACGGCAAACCGCCGCTCCAGCGGAAGAAGTGAAATCGGTAAGCGAATGAGCCCTACGTGCAACCTTGTGCCGCCTCTCCGCCCGGCGCGGAATGAGGACGTTCCCGCGCTCGAAGAACTCATCGCGCTTTCGGTTCGCGAACTTTTGGGCCGCCACTATTCGCCCCGCCAGATCGCCGGCGCGCTTGGATCGGTGTTTGGCGTGGATCGTCAGCTCATTCGCGACGGCACCTACTTCGTCCTGGAAGACTCCGGACACTTGATCGCCGGCGGCGGCTGGAGTCGGCGCCGGGCACCCTTCGGCGGCGATGCGGGCCGGATCGGACCGGATCCCGAGCTGGACCCCGCCACGGATGCCGCGCGCATCCGGGCGTTCTTCGTCCACCCAGACTGGGAACGCCGCGGTCTCGGCCGGGCGTTGCTCGCCGCCAGCGAATCGGCGGCCCGGGCCGCGGGATTTCGCCGACTCGAATTGGTGGCCACGCTGGCCGGGGAACCGCTCTACCAGCGGCACGGTTTCACCGAGACGCAACGCACCCGCGTGGCGCTGGCCAACGGCGAGTTTCTCCCGGTCGTGCACATGGCCAAACCGATTTGACCAGTCCGGCACCCTTCAGGGCCGCGCCTTGACCGATCCGTCCGGCCGAATTTCCAGCTCCCGCACTCCGGCGGGGAGGTTCGAGACCGTGCGCTTGCCGTCGGGCCAGCGGACTTCGAGCTGCGCGTCGCGGTCCGGCGGCGGGAGCACGGTTACCGCGCTGTCGGCCGAGGCGTAGCCGGAGCCCGCATGAGTTTCCCGCACCGCCCGCTGGCGGATAGGCGTCACCCAGCGGAGCTGCGCCCCCACCGCGGACGGATTGCCTTCGCCACCTCGCAGCCGCACGCGCACGCCGGGATGCTT
>JBIIUN010000109.1:0-11840 GCA_044339945.1 Kapaibacterium sp. (SeqCode) | reverse complement strand
GACCTCGGGACACTGACGCCGGCGCCCGGGCTCGTGCCCTACGAGGTGAACCTGCCCTTCTGGTCCGACGGCGCGGACAAACGCCGCTGGTTTTCCCTGCCCACCACCAACGCGATGCTGACCTTCGCCGCGGCCGACGCCTGGGGCGCGCCGGACGGAACGGTCTGGGTGAAGCACTTCGACCTCGAAACCGAGGTCGGGGTGCCCGCCAGCCGACGGCGCCTGGAAACCCGCTTCCTCGTCCGCAACGCGACCGGCGTTTACGGCGTCACCTACCGCTGGGACTCGCCCACGAACGCGACGCTCGTGCCCGAGGCCGGCGCCGAGGAAATCCTGACCCGCACGAACGCCGGCCAGGTGTTCTCGCAGCGGTGGCTCTATCCCGGTCGCGCCCAGTGCCTCGCCTGCCACACGCCGGCGGCCGGCCACACGCTCAGCTTCAACGCGGGACAGTTGAACCGGGCCGCGCCCGGCGCACCCGGCGGACACCAACTGGCCGCCCTGGCGGCGGCCGGCTACTTCACCAACCCGCCGGCCCGGCCGGCCGCCCACGTCGCCTTCGCGGCGCCGGAGAACGAAGGCGTCAGCCTCGAATGGCGCGTGCGCTCCTATCTCGACGTGAACTGCGCGCCGTGCCACCGGCCGGGCGGCCCCGGCAATGGCCTGTTCGATGCCCGGGCCCACACGCCGACGCGGCTCACCGGCCTGATTGACGGCGCCCTCCTGAACCTCTTCGGCGACGACACCAACCGCGTCGTCCGCCCCGGCCTGCCCGAACACTCGGTCCTGTGGCGGCGACTGGCCTCGCGGGGCGCCGGGCAGATGCCCCCGCTCGCCTCCGAGGTCGCGGACCCGGCGGGCGTTGCCCTGCTGGAGCGCTGGATCCGGGCGCTGGCCCAGCCCGGCCCCGAAGAGTTACCGTCGGTGACCGCGGATGCGACGCCAGGCCCCTTCCGCCTGCGGGTGCGCCAACCGGCCAACCGGCGGCTGGTGCTCGAGGCCGCGTCCCAATTGGGGACCAACGCGTGGCTGCCCGTCTTCGTCCCCGGAACGGAGCCGGTCTTCCCGGCCACCGCGCAGGAGCTCCTCATCGTTCCCCCGCCGCCCGACGGCACCACGTTCTTCCGGGTCCGGACGGTTTCCCCATAGCCGGCACAAGGCCGTTTCAAGGGGCGGCGCTGAGAACCCAATCGGAAGACTCCTCACGTCGTAGACACCGGATGCTTGGAAGTCGTAGCCGCGGACGTGAGTCCGTGGCAGTGGCTGGAGCGTTGGGCGTTCACGGCCTCGTCATGGCGGCCATGGGCACAGCGTCGGCACCGGTAACGCGGGCAGCGGGTTTCCACGTTGGACTGCCCGGGCGGCGACCCGACGCCCACCCCAAGCAGCCGCGACCCGTGTGTGTTTTGAAGATCTCACGCAGCGGCTCGGGCGGCGTCACGGCTCGCCCCTTACCGCGCCGCCGAAAGACAGCGTGAAACTCCCCCGGTCCACGAGCCGCGGCTTCCTTCACCCCGGCCGGCCGGGCACCCTGCGGGCATGTCACAGGGCAAAATCCTCGTCATCCGCGGCGGCGCGATCGGCGACTTCATCCTGACCTTGCCGGTGCTGGCGGCGCTGCGCCGGCAGTTCCCGGACACGGCGTTGGAGGTGCTGGGTTATCCCCACATCGCGTCGCTCGCCGCCGCCGGCCAACTCGTGGATGCCGTCCGTCCCATCGAAGCGCGGCCGCTGGCGGGCTTCTTCGCCCGGGCCGGCGATCTCGATTTCGAGCTGTCATCCTACTTCGCCGGCTGCAACGTGATCTTCTCCTACCTGTTCGACCCGGACGAAATCTTCCGGGACAACCTCGCCCGCATCACCAAGGCGCAGGTCATCCAGGGCCCGCATCGCCCGCTGGAAACCCGCGACCTGCACGCCACGGAACAACTGCTCGAACCGCTCCAGCGGCTGGCCATCTTTGACGCCGAGGGCGAACCTCGGATCGACTTGAACCCAGCCCCGGCGGCTCAACTTCGCCCGACCTTGGCGCTGCACCCGGGGTCCGGCGGCGAACGTAAGAACTGGCCGGAAGCAGCCTGGCAGGAACTCGTCGGGAAGCTGGTCGAAGCGACCGACCTGAACCTGCTGCTCGTAGGTGGCGAGGCTGAGGGGGGCCGGCTAGAACGGCTGGCCAAGCCGGTGCCGGCGAGCCGCGTCCGAGTGCTCCGCGGGATTCCTTTGCCTGCCTTGGCCGCGGAACTCCGCGGTTGTGTCGGGTTTGCGGGACACGATTCCGGCATTTCGCACCTCGCGGCGGCGGTGGGACTGCCCGGGCTCGTGCTCTGGGGCCCGACCAACGCCACGGTGTGGCGTCCCCGGAGCGCCCGGTTCGATGTCCTGAGCGGCGGCGACAACCTCAGCGCCCTCGGCGTCGAGACGGTCTGGGAAGAACTGCGGCGCCGCGTGCCCCGGTGGGCGGACGGGCAGCGCTGAGCCGACCCGTCCGTGGTGGTGGGCAGGCAGGCCTTACTTCTTGCCCTTCTTCGGAGCCGGTTTGCCGATGTCCTCGGGATTCTTGGACGGCAGGGCGCCGAGGATCTTGTCGAGCTGCTCCTCGGAGATGGACTTGGGCTTGAGGGTCGCATTGGCCCGCTCCTCGGCCGTGAGCGCGGCAAGCTGGCTGGCAGCGGGGATGACGTGCGGGGTCAGGAAGATCATCAGCTCGGTCTTGGAGTTCGACTTCTGGGTGCGCTTGAACAGGTTGCCCAGCCAGGGGATGTCGCCGAGGAGCGGAACCTTGCTTTCGGAGGTGTTCTGCTGGGTCTGCATCAGGCCGCCGATGACGACCGTCTGGCCGTCGGGGACGACCACCACGGTGTCGGCCACGCGCGAGTTGATCACCGGCGCCGAGGCGTCGGCCGAGATCGGCACCCATTGCGAACGGTCCGCCAGGGCGGAGGTCTCGGGCGAGACGATCATCTCCACCATGCCGTCGGGCGAGATGAACGGCGTGACGCGCAGGATGATGCCCACGTTTTGGTAGGTGACATTGTTCACCTGGCCGTTGATGGCGTTGAAGGTCGTGCTCGCAACGATGGGCACCTGCTGGCCCAGGCTGATCGTGGCCGGCTGGTTGTTGCGGGCGAGGATCGACGGACGCGAAAGAACCTCCGCGTTGCCCGCCTGCGCGATGGCGCGGAGCGTGACCTCGTAGTCGGTCCCCAGCATCTGGTAGAGCCCGGCATTCCGGGAGGTGGAACCAAAGCCGGTGACGTCCTGGCCGATGGAGCTGAGGACCGAATTGCTGACCGATTGGTTGATGCCGGACTGGCCGAAGGCATTGGCGAACTTGCCGGTGCCGACATCGCCGATCTTCTGGGACCGGCCGCCTTCCACGCCGTAATCCAGCGCGTTGTTGTGCGTGACCTCGAGGAACACGACCTTGATCAGCACCTGCGGACGCGGCTGGTCGAGACTCTGGATGACTTCCTTGATCTGGAGGTTGGTCTCCTCGTCGGTGACCACGACGATCTTGCGCGTCTCGGGGTCCACCGAGATCACGGCGTCGCCGACCTGGGTGTTGCTGGGGTATTCGCGGGCGGTGCCGGAGGAACCCGTGCGCCGGGCGCCGGTGTTGCCCTGGCCTTGGTTCTGAGCGAACGCCGGTGTCGCCAGCAACCCGCTGAGCAGGAGACCGGCGAGGAGACGCGGAGGCGTGTGACGAAAGGAAGTCATGGTGCGAAAAGTGAAGGGTCGAAGTTAGCGTCCGCCGAAACCACCGCCGCCACCCTGGCCACCGCCCTGGCCGAAACCGCCGGTCGTGTTGCGGTTCTGGTTTTGGTTCTGGGTCTGCCGGGTGGTCAGCGCGCTGTTCTGATTCTGGTTGTTCCGCGTGTTGCGGTTCTGGGTGTTCTGGTTCTCGAAGAGCGACCGGAGGACCGTTTCCACCTCGGTGGGGTCCGCGTTGTCGAGTTCGTAGACATACACCTTCTGTTTCTTGGCGGGATTGGCGTCCAGTTGCTCGACCATCTGGGCGATCTGCCCCATGACGTCGCGGGCCGCCTTCACGATGACCGAGCCGGTCCGCTGGTCGGGCACCGCCAGGACCTTGCCCTTCTTCTTGGCGAGATCGCTGTCGCCCGTGGCGGCGGCGTTGCCACCGCCCCGCCCGCCAAAACCACCGAACTGGCCGCCGCCGAAACGGACCTGGCCGCCGCCGGAAGACTGCTGCGTCTCGTCGGGAAACAGGCTGGTCAGCAGGTCCGCCATCTCGACGGGATCGGAATACTTGAGTCGGAAGGCGCGGACTTCGGTGATGTCCTCCACGTTCTTGTCCACGCTCTTCACGAGTTCGGCGATGGCCGGCAAAACGTCTTCCGGCGCGTTCACGACGAGCGAATTGCTGTGCTCATCCGAGACCGCCGTGACCCGGGACGCCGAGGCGCGGTTGCCGGAACCCGCCGTGCTGGCGCCATTGCCGCCACCGGCGCCACCGCCGCGGCCGCCGAAACCGGGAAAGCCGCCGCCAAAGCCCGGGAAACCACCGCCACCGCCCCGGTTGTTATTCCCACCCGCGCCGGTCTGGGCCGGGAACAACTCCTTCACCAGCGTCGCCAATTCCTTGGCGTCGGCGTAGCGGAGCGGGAACACCTTGATCGTCGTCGCGCCGGCCATCGAGGTGTCCAAGGCGCGAATGATCTCGGTCATGCGCTTGATGCTGGTCTGCGTGTCGGTGAGCACGAGCGCGTTGCCGGCCTCGTTGGCGGTCATTTCCGACCCCGTGGGCAGCAGCGGCTGGAGGTTCTGCACCAACTGGGTCGCGGTGATGAAATGGATGGGAATGATCTGGGTAACCAGCTCCTCGTTCTTCGGGATCGCGTCGGGGTCGTTGCCCGTCTTCACCGGGATGTCCCGGCGCTTCGCGGATTCCTTGCTGACGATGGTGAGGGTGCGGCCGTTGCGCATCGCGGTGAGCCCGTTCTTGCTCAGCGCGGAGTCGAGGATGGCCATGGCCTCGTCCTGGGTGACCGGCTGGTTGCTCCACACGTCGATCTTCCCGCGGATTTCCGTCTCGGGCACGATGATGAACCCGGCGGCCTCGCTAAGGTAGTTGAGCACCATTTCCAGCGGCGCGTTGCGGAAGTTCAGGCGCAGCGGCTTCTCGGCGGTCGTCGCCGGCGCGTCGGAAGGTTTCGTGTCGGCCGGCTTGGTGTCGCCGGAAACCGCCTCCGGCTTGGTTGCCGAAGGGGCAGTGGCCGAATCCTGGGCCCGAGCCGAGGTGGTGAGCCAGCAGCCCAGCAACAGGCTGAACGTGGCGGGAACAATCTTACTGGTTTTCATTCTTCTCCTCCTGAGCTCGTTTCTGCAGCAACCGTTTCAAAACATCACTGACCTCGCCGTCGGAACCGCCGTCCGCCGTCTCCGCGGCGCCGGTCGTCGTCCCGGGCGCGGAACTGGTCACGGCGTGGGAAACCCCGGCCGCCGACATCGACCACGGGCCTTCGTCTTCCCGGCGCATCTGGCCGCCCACCTTCAGGGTGACCTTCTGCTCGCCCGCCTCGAGTTGAACCTCCTCCGCGGTGATGCCGATGACTTTGTGACCGGCAATGGACTCACCAAGTTTCACCGCCTTGCGGTAGGCCCCGCTACTGCCGTCGAAGAAGGCGACGTCGCCCTTCGCGTAGCTCATCGTCCCGACAACGGTGAAGGTATCCACCTGAATCTGCCGGGGGCGTTCGCCGCTGCGGGCCGAGCGGCTGCTCCGGCCGGCGTTGAAGATGTTCCGGTCGGCAATCTGGCGAAACGCGCTGTAGTCGAGCGACGTCGGGCCCGATTCCACGGCTGCGGGTGCCGAATTGGTGGCGGAAGTGGCCGGCGTGTTGGTGCCCGCGACGGGAACCGCGTTGGTCGCGCCGGGCTTGGAAACGGTTTCCTCGGCCGCCCCGGCGAACCCGAGGGAGACCGCCAGGCCAAGCCCGGTCAGGACCCGCTTCAGGCTTTCGGCAATGGATCGGATTGGTTTCATCGTTTCTCCGTGCTCAGGACCAGTCCGCTGACCTGGAGCCCCAAGGTCAACTGCGCACCCGTCGTGTCGCGCGAGCTGAGTTCCACCGACTCCACCTTCAGCGCCAGCGGGTCGGCCTCCACTTCGTAGAGGAACCGGGTGATGGTGGACAGACTGCCGGCGGCATCCACGCGGCATTCGAGCACCGTGAAGTCGTCCGCCGTGCGCTTCCACTGCGGCTTGATGGAGGTGACACTGACCCGGCTGTCGCGGGACCAACCATCGAAGGCACCCAACACCCGGCCTTCCGCGGCCGAAACTTCCACGGGAAGCGTATTGGTCCGCATGACCTTCCATCGGTCGCGGATGCCGCGTTCCCGGCCGATGAGCTGCTGGCCATCACCGATCTTCTTGCGGAGATCCGCGATGGCCTTGGTCCGGGCGTCCCAGCTCTTGATGAGGGGCGAGATGATGAGGTTATCCGTCGCCCAAAGGCCCACCACGCCGAGCGCGGCGGCCATCAGGATTTGCTGACGATTCTTGGGATCGAAGTTCATGGCTAGCGCGGGCCCCCGCCCCATTGGACATTGAACGTGAATTGTAGCGGCGACTTACCGCGGACCTGGTCCACATGGACTTCCACGATGTCGGGTGTCGCCCGCAGCTTGTCGAGCGCCTTGAGCAGGGCCGTGTTGTCGCTCGCGGTGCCGGTGCAGATGACGGACCCGTTGTCCCGAATCTCGATGGTCTTGGCCGTCACGTCGCCGCTTTCCGGGAACGCCTCGGTCAGCCGCCGTAGGACACTGAGGCTGCGGATCGAGTCGTCATACCAGGGCCGGAAGCGCTTGATCTGCTGCTGGAGGTTCTCGAGCTCACGCGCCTTGACCGACATGCCATCCCATTCGGCACGCAGCCGCATGAGCTGCACCTGCTGGAACAGGAAGGCGAACAGCACGAGGGCGACTACGCCGCAGCCAACCTTGGCCGCCAGCATCAGCTTGCCGGCGGAATGTTTACCGGCGAACGCCTGCCACGCGGAGACCCGTGGCGGCAGGAATTCGAGTCCCGCCGTCGTTTCGCCGAGGAACCGCACCGAGGCTGCCACCGCGGGAGTGACCGGGGTCGCCTCGGCCACCTTCACGCCGAGTTCGCCCGGTGCGAACCGGATCACGCGTTCGATCTTCAGCCCGAACGTCGCCGCGCGAGGAGCGAGTTCCGAGGCCAGGCGATCCGCGGCGGCACCACCGAAAACACGCAGCCAGGTGAGGTCATCGCGCACGGCCGGCAGCAACTGCCCCAGCGTCACGCGGAGTTCCCGACCAATCAGCTCGGGCGCCACCCAGCCGGCACCGCCTTCGCCTTGCACCGCCGGTTCAAGGGTCCGCAGCGACACCACGCCGCCGCCGCTGACGATCAGGAGCGTGACGTTCTTCTCGCCGACGAACAGGGCCACGACACCTTCGCCGGCAGCGCGGGCCGGCGCCTGTTGCGCCACCACACCCAACGTGAACGACACGGGCGTGAGCCGGGCCGCCCGCAGGATGGCTTCGATCCGGTCCAGATGTTCCCGCTGGATCGCCAGTTGGGTGACGTAACCCGGACCGCCCTGGGTCCCGAAGCGGGAACGGGCTATTCCCAGCGTTTCCAAGGCGTAGGGAAATCCATTCTCCGCCTCCAACTGAAGCAGGCTGTCCGTGTCCTCGGCGGAAAGCTCCGGCAGCACGGTCTGCAACGAAAGTGCCCAATCCGACGGGAGCGCCACCACACAGCGGCGCTCACGGATCTCCGCGGCATCCAGCATAGCCTTCAACTCTGCCCCGGCCACGGCCGGATCCAGCTTGAGCACGTCGGCGGTCAGCGTGCCGCTGGCGCTCTGCCCGAGGTCGGCCGACCCGTTGGTGCGACGCACGACCACGGCGTCGAGCTTTGCCCCGTCGAACGTCAGTCCGAGCACGGCTTGCGGACGTTTCTTCTGGAACCAGTCCTTCATCGGGAATTCATCGCCAACTGTTGCTGTTGTAGCCGCGCCTGCTTGCCGAGCGCCCAGCCGAAATCACTGAGGTCCTGCCGGTAAATGATGCGCGGCGTGCCGGTCGAAGTGTCGAACACGAACCGGGTCCGCCGGTAACCGCGGCCCAGATGGCCGACCGCCGCGACGTCGGCGGTGAACTGGTAGCTGCGGCCCGTGAGATAGCGGCCGGCCTGCGCGGAGTTCTGCGGCCCAAGCAGCTCGGCGGCCCAAGTCACCGTGTTCATCCGGCCGGAATTCGACTGCCGGTAGCCGACCAAGGATCCCGCCAGCTCCGTCCCGATGCCCGGGATGCACGCCAGCACCTGTTCGCTGGCAGTGTTGATGTTGATCAGCCCCTGCGGCGCCGCGTTGCCCTGCGCCGAATAGATGTCGCCCTCGATCAGGGCAAACTCGTCGGCGGTCATCCGACTGCGGGTGTAGAATTCCAGCACGCTGTTGATCGTAACGGCCTGCCCCCCGCCCGGTCCGCCACCGCCGCCCCCCAGCTGCCGCATGATCTCGTTCGCGCGACTGGTGCCCAAGGCAGTTTCCAGAAGGGTGCGCAGCTGCGGGTTCTGGCCGGCATTCTGGCGGATGTTGACCCGGGCGGTGCCGTTGGTGGTCGTCAGCGGTTCCCTGGTGAAGGCCGTCAGGTATTCGATCACCCCCAGATCGAGCCGCCCGTTGCGATCGTCCAACGGCAGCGAGACGTTGCTGTCGTTCTCATTCAGGTCGAGCACGCCGTTCCGGTTCAGATCCTCGCCATACAGGATCTCGGCGTCCGCGCCGTTCACGAGGCGAAGCTCGTCCACGCTCTCGAACGGGGCGTTCTTCGCGAAATAGGCCGGCGTCTTCAGCAGGTAAGTCTCCTCTTCCGCGCCCATCTCCGTGAGGTCGCTGTCGGCATCCCGCCAATCCACGATGGCCCCGGCCAATTCGGGAGTCATGCGCGGCAAAAGTTCCAGCATCGCCGCGGTGGCCGTGTTGAGGTTCAACTTGGACGCCTCGTCCACGAGGGAGAAATACGGCAGGTCCGTCGTGACCTGGCTGACCTTGGGATCACGGCCAATGAACCAGAAGCTGGCATCGCCGACCGCGGCCGCCTCGCACTGGTAAGTCTTCACGTCGGGCAACAGGCCCGGTTGGTCGAGCCGGCCCAGCAGATACGCCGCGTAACGGGCAGCGCCTTCGATGGCTTGTTCCGCCTCCAGGCTCGCGGCCCGGTTGTCCGCCGCCCGGAGGTCGAGCGAGGAGGAATTGCCGAAATAAAGCGCCAACGCGACCAGGCCGAAAGCCACCCAAAGTGTGATGATGAGGGCCGAGCCTCGTTGAGCCGGGCGACCGGACTGGCAATGTCGCAGTTTCACAGGACACCTCCGGTCGAATTGGTCGCGGTGCTGTTGGTCACCGAGGCCAGCATGATGGGCACGACCATCTGGATCGGCAGCCGGGAGGCCGTGGTGGTTGCCCGCGAACCCGGCGCCGGCGGTTCCGACTCCAGCGTGATCTCCACCTTGATCGCCCGAGGCAGCGTCGTGAGCTCATTGGTCGAGTTCCACGAAGTCCGCCAGCTCGATCCGTCGTAGAACGAGAAGTCCACCCGGTTCACGTCGGACATCAACCGCTGTTCCTCGGCCTGCTCCTCGGCGGCGGGCAGCAGGTTGCGCTTCACGATCCGCACCAGGTCACGGCCGGAGGACGACAACCGGTTGGTCGGGTCCCGCAGCACGTAGGCAATCTTCTGGATTTCCGCCCACGGCAGGTTGTCGCGGAAGACACCCGAGGTGGTGAAGATTTCCGTGCCGACGTTCTGCTCGGTCAGCCCTTGGATTTGGGCCGCACTGTCGAGGACACCGGCGAAGTTCGTGCCCGGGAGCACGATGCCCGCGAGGTCGCGTCGGAGCGTCGCCAAGGTCAGCTCCAGTGGCTGCGCCTTGGTCGCCGAGTCCGCCGTCTTCTGGCGCAGTTTCATCGCGCCGAAGAACACCGCGTTCACCGCGGCAAGGATCATGGAGAAGATGACGATGGCCAGCAGCAGCTCGATCAGCGTGAAGGCGCGGGAAACGAGCCGGGAGCCGCGGATGGAATCCTGCGCCGCGCCGCGACCGACCACCACAGCGCCGGCGGCTCGAAAGCCGTCGCTCCGGGTTGTCGTGATGGTGTCGCGAAAGATCATGGTTGGTTGTTGTCCACGAGCGTGCTGAGGCGGACGTCGCAATCCTTGCCCTGGACCTGATAACGGACCTGCAACGTCAGCAGCCGCAGCGAGTCCTTGTCCCACGACTGGCTCTGGAGATTCCAACGGAACTCCCGCGTGCCTTCCTCGACCGTGCCGCTGGTCGCGGACTGCTTCCACTGGCCGGTGACGAGCATCTCGTTGAGTAGCCGGTCTGCCACCCGGGCAGCCACCGACTTCCGCTCTGCAACCTGTCCTGCCAGACTCGCCACCTGGAGCGCGTGCACCGCGACCGGGATCACGATGGCGAGGAAGGCCAACGCCGCCAGCGCCTCGGCCAGCGTGAAGCCCGCCTGCCGGGGGTTACTGGCGAACGAACGCGACGTTGTTGGTTTGAATCTCATAGCCGACCCGATTCTGGGACTGGGTGACCCAGACCACGTTCCGCTCCCCTTCCCGCGGACTGCCGCCTTCCCGTTCCCGTTCCTTGAACCACAGGCTTTGCGGACTGGCCTCGCTGACGAATCCATCCGGCTGGAAGCGGATCGAGAAGGCGTTGGCGCCCAGCGAAAGTGTCCCGGGCAAGGCTTGGTTGGGTGTCGTCGCGGACAAGCCCCGGGCATCGAGCTGGATCTCGACGTCCGGCTCCAACTGATACGAGACCGCCCTTTCGTCGCGCTGGCCGAAGTTGTATTCCTCGGTGAGTCCGTAGGCCCGCTGGTCCGGGTCGAGCCACAGCAGCATGGGCACGCCTTCCGATACGGCCCGGCTGCGGGCGTAACGGCTGAGCGCCAGGAATCTGCGGGACTCGGAATCAAGGTTTCTTCCCCGGAAAAAGTTGCTGAGCGAAGGCGCGACGATGGCGATGACCACGATCAGGAGCGTCATCACCAGCAGCAGCTCGATGAGCGTAAACGCCGCGCGGCGTGGCCCATCAGCGTCGGTTCGATGTCCAGTTCGTGATGTCATCGGTGCCTCCCAGTTGGCCGTCCGGCCCCATGGAGGAGACGTCGTAGGAAGTCGGGTTGTTCTTGCCCGGGCATTCGTAGACGTAGTCGTTGCCCCACGGATCCTTCGGCACTTCCTTGATGTAAGGTCCACGCCAGTTCTTGGCGTCGCGGGGCGCGGCGACGAGGTCGTTCAGGCCGCTCTTGCCCTTGGGATAGTAGCCGTTGTCCACCTCGAAGGCGTCGAGCACCGTGCCAAACGTGGAGAGCTGCGTCTTGGCGGCCGCCTCGCGGGCCTGCTCAGTGCGGCCGGCAAACTTGGGCACGACGATGGCCGCGAGCACGCCGAGGATGACGAGCACGAGGAGGAGTTCGATCAGCGTGAAGCCGGAGCGGCGGCGCGAGGGCCGGGTTTCGGGAGGCGTGTTTCGAGTGATGATCTTCATGGGAGTCTCTGGATTCGGAAAAGGGTCACTTGATCTGGTCTTGCAGCGAGAAGATGGGCAGCACCATGCCGATGACGATGACGCCGACAAGGGCCGCCACGATGAACAGCATCAGCGGCTCGGCCAGCGAGACGGCGGCCTTCAACTGCCGGTCAAGGTCACCCTCAGTGACGTTGGCGATGCGGACGAGTTCCTGGTCCAGGCGTCCGCTTTCCTCGGCGACGGCGATCATTTCCAGCGTCGCCCCGGAGAACAGCGTTCGGCAGTCGCCTAG
>JBIIUN010000417.1:0-4462 GCA_044339945.1 Kapaibacterium sp. (SeqCode) | reverse complement strand
CGAGAATTCACTGATCAAGCAGCGCCGCGAGAAGCTGGAAGCCCTCCAGGCGAAGGGCGTCAACCCCTTCATGAACAAGTTCACGCCCGACCGCGGGTGTGACGAGGCCCGCAGCGGCCTCAAGGCGTGGTTCGACGCGAAACAGACCGACCCGGCCACCGCCGTCGGCCTGCCCGAGGGCACCCGCGTGAAGCTCGCCGGCCGCATCACCGCCCACCGCGACATGGGCAAGAGCCAGTTCCTCGACCTCAAGGACGTCTCCGGGCGCATCCAGCTCTACGCGCAGAAGCAGGCGCTCGGCGACGACCAGTTCGAGATCTTCCGGCACCTCGACCTGGCCGACTTCATCGGCGTCGAGGGCACGCTTTTCGTGACCCGCGCAGGCGAACCCAGCCTCAAGGTCGAGAAGTTCACCATCCTCGGCAAGGCGCTGCGGCCGCCCCCGGCGAAGTGGGAAGGGCTGGCTGACACCGAGATCCGCTACCGCCAGCGTTACCTCGACCTGATCGCCAACGACGACGTGAAGAACGTCTTCCTCAAGCGCTCCGCCATCGTCCGCGAGATCCGCGCCTTCTTCCACGAACGCGGCTACGTCGAGGTCGAGACGCCCGTGATGCAGGCCATTCCCGGCGGCGCGGCGGCGCAGCCCTTCATCACCAAGCACAACGCGCTCGGCTGCGACTTCTACCTGCGCATCGCGCTGGAGCTTTACCACAAGCGGCTGCTCGTGGGCGGCGTGGACCGGCTGTTCGAGATCGGGAAGAACTTCCGCAACGAGGGCCTGTCGCGTCGGCACAACCCCGAGTTCACCATGCTCGAAGCCTACCAGGCATACGGTGACTACGAGACGATGATGGAGACGGTGGAGTCGCTGGTGAAGCGAGTGGCGGAGCGGGTGCTGGGGACCTTGGTGATCCGTCACGAACGGCGCGCCGAAGCGGAAAGTGCGTTTGTGGACGCCCGAAACGCCCTCGGAGAAATCTCGGGCATCCTCGCGACTGGTTGTGTCGAAGGTTCGTTGGCGGCCCTGGCTGAGGGACGAATCAAGGAACTCGTGGGCACTGCCCAAGAAGTTGCCGAATCCGCCCTGAAACCCGCCGGAGGCGAATCGGTTGCCCAGATTGCCCAACGGCTTCAAGAGACCATGGAATGGTCGCTGAACCGCCTCACGATAGACGCCGACAATCCGCAATCTCCTTTGCGGTGGCTGCCGGAGAACGCCGAGCATATCGCCCAGCGGATGGGCGGGGTGATTCAACGGCTGAAGGCGTTCTCGACGGACAAGTCCATCGACCTCACGAACTGGCGCCGTGCCCGCTACAAGGACCTCGTCCGCGAGAAGGCTGGCGCCGATTGGTTCGAGGTCACGTCCGCGGAACGCCGCCGCCGCGCCATTGAGGATCTCAAGCTTGGCGGCGACATCGCTGCCGGCTACGAGGACTTCGAGGTGACTGGCGCCGTGTTCGAGAAGCTGATCGAGCCGACGTTGATCAATCCTACGTTCGTCACGCACCTGCCCAAGGAACTCGTGCCGCTCGCCAAGCTCTCGCCCGACGATCCGACCACCGTCGAGGTCTTCGAGTGCTGCATCAACGGCCAGGAAATCTCGCCCGGCTACACCGAGCAGAACGATCCCATCGCCCAGCGCGACGTGCTTGAACACCAGGCCGGCGGCGAACAGCAGAAGCTCGACGAGGACTTCCTCGTGGCGTTGGAGCACGGCATGCCCCCCGCGGGCGGCATCGGGATTGGCATCGACCGCCTGTGCATGATGCTCCTCGGCCAGGAAAGCATCCGCGACGTGATCCTCTTCCCGCAGCTCAAGCCGAAGGCGTGACGTAGGGCAGCCTGCCCGTCGCCCTGAAACGGGGTGGAGCGCACATGAACTGGAGCACCGACCAGATATTGGAGGTTTTGGACGCCGGTTGCGATGCGTTCACGTTTCCTATGCTGGACAATGGCTACGTCTACCTGGCAGCCACGCGACTATCGTTGTTCCGTTCTTCTTCGGATTGGGCGCTGACGATTGAAGTGTTTGGCTACTCTCCTCGGCGCGGGCTTCCTGATACCCATATCTACACCTTTGGCAGCCTGCTCCGGAACCGCCAGACACCCGAGGACTATGTCAGTCAGGAAGCCTACGGACGTTATCTCGCGAACAATCCGAACAACGAAAGCCGCTTCATCGAACCGGTGGAGGGAGGTGACTGGCTGGACGGTGAAGAGGTCGCCGCGAAAGCCGAACGGATTTTAGTTCGCGGCGAATTGCTGCCGCTGCCCCACCGGGACCAATACCGCGACGCGGGCATCAGTTTGGAGTCCGGTGAACGTATCCGGGTGTTTGAACTGTGCCGTTGGCTTGCGGTTACGCACCGGGCGGAAGTGCTAGCCACGACGGAGGAGTTGCGGGTGAACGTTCCTGATGAGTCGGAGCTGATCCTCCAGTTGAATGAGTGGAACCATCCCGACGTGGTAGACGACGATTCCCGGCCGAGCGGTTCCGAAACGTTCCAGCTTTTGGCCGGGGCCCTTGTCACGGGCGATCCGTCTCACTACCGGCCAACACTTCCGCCGAACACGCATTGGAGAAACTGGCCAGAAGGAGGCACCCTTTGAGGTTGTTCGGCCAGGAAAGCAGCCGCGACGTGATCCTCTTCCCGCAGCTCAAGCCGAAGGCGTGAGCGCCCGTTGCCAAAGCCCGGCCAGTCATTAGGCTGCCGGGCATGACGACGATTGCAGCCGAACTGGACCACCGATTGCAGCAGCTTGATCCCGCAACCGCTGCGTCCGTCGAGCGCCTCGTTCGCGACGCGCTGCAACTGGCCGAGACCCGAAAAACTGCGGGCGCAACGTTGCCGGACAGTTTCTGGCAACAGATTCGTTCGGATTGGGGGACGGAGCCGTTCGAGCGCCCACCCCAGGGCGAATTTGAAAAGCGCGAGGAGTGGTAATGGCCTGGCTGCTCGACACCTGCGCTTGGATTCAGCACCTAAAGAATCCGGGTGCCCGATTGAGCGGCGGCTCCGCCAGCTCCCGCCTGCGGAAATCCTGCTCTGCGCGGTGGTGAAGGCTGAGCTCTGGCATGGCGCGCACAAGTATGGCCGGCGTGAGCGAAGGTTTGTCGCATTGAAAAAAATGTTCCATCCCTTCGTTTCCGTGCCCTTCGATGACGCTGCCGCACGGCATTACGCGGTCATCCGGCACGAGTTGGAATCCCGCGACCTGCTCATCGGCCCGAATGATCTGAAAATTGCCGCGATCTGCCTGGCGCACGGATTGACGCTGGTGAGCAGCAACACCAAAGAGTTCAGCCGGGTTTCCGGATTGAAGGTTGAGGATTGGGGCAAGGCGTGAAGCCCGTATCGGCATCGACCGCCGGTGCGTGATGCTCCCCGGCCAGGACAGCATCCGCGACTTGATCCTCTTCCCGCAGCTCAAGCCGAGGGTGTGAATCAGCCCCGCTGGGATGGGCGGGTCAAGCCGTCCGCTAATCTGGCTTACCTGCCGCTCAGCGAGGGACGCGGTGGCGCCGGGATTGGCCCGACCACTGCGGGTGAAACCGGCAGACATCCCGCACCGCTTGCCGACGCTTTCGGCGGCCTCGCGGCAACCGGCAACCGGCGAGCGGCGAGCGGCGAGCGGCGACTGAATGTGGGGGATCCCGGCCGGCGGGAGGACGGCGCTGTTGGAGTTGGCCGGCTGCGTCGGTCGGTCAGCGGGTTCGCAATCGCGCGGCGAAGTGAGAGGTGAACGCTGCGGTGGCCTGATTCACCAATGGGGTGCCGGCCTCCCTATTCGACCTCGGTCAACCGGAAAAATGTTCCTTCCGCCAGTGCCTCGGTTTTGATCGACGCGTAAACCACCCGGTGGCGGATTTCGCAGTCCGGATCTCCTTCCAGGAATCCAAGTCCGAGGACATCTCGGCCCGATAGGTCTTGCCCGGTAGGACCGAGCCCTGGAAAAGCATCCAGCCTTCCGGAACGTGAATTTGGGTCGCTCGGAGCAGTATGGGTTCGCCCACGCGCCGGGGCATCCAGAGGGCGAGCCTGTCGCCGGCAATTCCTGCGACGGTGCCAAATTCGTCCACCGCCTCAGCTGCGGATGAGCCGACATTCAGGCGGTCCTGCTCGGTGGCTTTGTGGAGATCCTCGAACGTGGTGGCACTGCCTCTCCACAAATGGCCTGGGTTCTGCCGCTGAACCGGGCACGGCCTACCTGGACGCCTTCACTGACTCCACGAGCCTCGGAGGTCGAAGCCTTAACCGGGTGCAAATTGACGTGGTTTTCGGCGGAACCGTTCCACAACAAGGCGTGGTTGGTGTTGGAGCCCAGGAAGAACCCCCCGACGCCTACGACCTGATCGCCAAAAGCCCCGGTTGCATAGGTCGAGGAATATGGCGGCTTGCCGGCGGTGTCAGGCCTGCCCGGGGGGTGCAGGTCAACGGTGCTCGCCGGAGTGTCC
>JBIIUN010000254.1:0-7368 GCA_044339945.1 Kapaibacterium sp. (SeqCode) | reverse complement strand
GATGTTGCCGTCGCCCCCCAAGGGAACTCCGTAACCAGCCTGCACCGAATAGGAAACCGCCCTGCCGTGTGTGGACGAAAACCGGGAGGAGTCGTGAAGATCAACGAAGCTCGCTGACGTGCCTTTCCAGTATCCGGCGTGGGATCTTCCCGCAATCGTGGCACTACCGATCTGGTAAGGGCCGCCGGCGGCGGTGATGCCAGACGAAGTGTATGGCGATTCGGGTGTGAGGGGCACGGCCAAGCCCGTTGTCCCCACGAGCGTGTAGTTTGTCTGTCCGATGAATGAATACGTTTCCCCGAAAAACCCGATGGCAATCCGGGCGCGCAGCCGGGTCGGCCTGAGCAGCATTTCCTCACCCGTGGTGACATCCCAAGTGGCGGCAAAGTATTCGCCGTCCGCCACCACATAGCCAAGCACCTTGCCGAAACCCATCCCCAAAATCTCGCGGTTCCCACTGATCGTAGTCTTGGAAATCAACCAAGTGGCGCGGTAGGAGCTAAACTGAGCTTGGGCGTTTTGAACCAGCAACAGTGCCAGAATAGTGACTCTGATGAACCTCATGGGTGCGACGTTGCCAAGCATGGTTGCGGCGGGTTTGGTTCGAAACACATCTGTTTCAGGAACCGCCTCCGCGGCTACGCAAACACCCCGGCCACGGGCACGCGCAGTTCGAGCACCGGGTCGACGATGTCGCCTTCCACGACGCTTCGGCTGCCGCCGCTGGCAGGAAACAGCGAAACGGTGCCCGTGCCCGGCACGATCACCCAGCAGGATTTCACGCCGTGGGCGAGGTATTGCCGGATCTTGTCGAGCAGTGGCTGGAGGTTTTGCTTGGGCGACAGGATTTCCACGACCAGCGCGGGTGGAACCCGGCAGACATCTTCATCGTTCGCCCAGTCGTTCGGCAGAGTGCCCGTCGGGTATGCGCAGAGATCGGGGATCGTCGGCCAGCCATCCAAGTCGAGGGAGAGCTGCTGGTAGGTCTCGTAACGAGGGCGAAAGGCGTGGAGCAGCGCCCCGAGATTTTGGGCGATGCGGGCATGGTTGCGGCTCGGCATCGGTTGATCCTCCTGAACGTCGTCGAGGCTTAGGACCGGCACAGTGGTCATGGGATGAACATGCCTTGGGGCGAATGGGCGGCAAGCTCCGAGAACTCGACTACTTCAGCGCCTCACTCACCAGTTCCTGCGCCTCGGTGACGATGCGTTGGAGGTGTTCGGGACCGCGGAAGCTTTCGGCGTAGAGCTTGTAGATGTTCTCGGTGCCGCTGGGACGCGCGGCAAACCAGCCGTTTTCCGCGACGACCTTCAGCCCGCCGATGCTGGCGTGGTTGCCCGGGGCGCGGGTAAGCTTGGCGCGGATGGGTTCGCCGGCGAGTTCGGTGCCCTTCACGGCTTCGGGCGAGAGTTTCTTCAGCTTGGCCTTCTGCTCGGGCGTCGCCGCGGCATCGAGCCGGGTGTAGCACGGCGCGCCGAATTGCGCGGTGATCTCGGCGTAATGCTGGCCGGGGTCCTTGCCGGTCACGGCGGTGATCTCCGCGGCGAGCAGGCCGAGGATGAGGCCGTCCTTGTCGGTGCTCCACGCGGTGCCGTCGCGCCGCAGGAAGCTGGCGCCGGCGCTTTCCTCGCCGCCGAACAGGCAGGTGCCCTCGTGCAGGCCGGGCGCAAACCACTTGAAGCCCACGGGCACTTCCATGAGGCGGCGGCCGGCGCTGGCGACCACGCGGTCAATGAGGTTGGAGCTGACCAGGGTCTTGCCCACCACCGCGGCGACGAACCAGTTCGGCCGGTGCTGAAGCAGGTAACGGATGGCGACGGCGAGGTAGTGGTTCGGGTTCAGCAGGCCGGCGCTGCGGGTGACGATGCCGTGGCGGTCGGCGTCAGGATCGTTGCCCCAGGCGACGTCGAATTGGTCCTTGAGCCCGACCAGGCTGGCCATCGCGAACGGGCTGGAGCAATCCATGCGGATCTTCCCGTCGTGGTCCACGGTCATGAAGCCGAACGTGCCGTCCACGCGGGTGTTCACGATGCTCAGGTTGAGCCCGTAGCGCTCGGCAATCGGCTGCCAGTAGGGCAGGGAAGCGCCGCCGAGTGGGTCCACGCCCAGCTTCAGGCCGGCGCGCTTGACCGCCTCGAGGTCGATGACGGCCGATAAGTCGTTGACGTAAGGCGTGACGAAATCATGGACGTGGGTCGTGCCGGCCTTGAGGGCGGCGGCAAACGGGTTGCGTTTCACGCCGGCGTTGTGGCCGCGGAGCAGTTCGTTCGCGCGGTTCTGCACCCAGTCGGTGACGTCGGTGTCGGCCGGGCCGCCGTTGGGCGGATTGTATTTGAAGCCGCCGTCCTGCGGCGGGTTGTGCGACGGCGTGATGATGAGCCCGTCGGCGAAGGCGGCGTGACGGCCGTGGTTGAAGGTGAGGATGGCGTGCGAGATGACCGGCGTGGGCACGAAGCCGTCGTTCGCGGCGACGAAGGTCTCGACGCCGTTGGCCGCGAGGACCTCGAGCGCGGTGCGTTCGGCGGGCCGGGAAATGGCGTGGGTGTCCTTGCCGAGGAACAGCGGGCCGCGGTCGCCCTGCGCCACCCGGTAATCGCACACGGCCTGCGTGATGGCCGCGATGTGGGCGTCGGTAAAGGTGCCGTCGAAGGGCGTGCCGCGGTGCCCGCTGGTGCCGAAGGAAACGAGCTGGTTCGGGTCGGCCAGGTCGGGCGTGCGTTCGTAGTAGGCGCGCTCCAGGCCGGCGAGGTCGATCAGCAGCGACTGCGGGGCGGGTTGTCCGGCAAGAGGATGTGGCATTGGGCGAATTCTAGGGGGAACCGGCGCCGGAGGCCAAGCGGGGAAGCGCGGCGGCAGTTTCATGTTGGCGGAAGGTCGTCGGGTCCACTGCATTTTCGGCATCCGAGAAGGAGACTTGAGCCTGGAATCGCCGCGGGGCCGGTTCGCGCGGTAGCTGCGGACGTAAGTCCGTGGGCGTGCATGCCGGCGCGGCGTGACTGCCACCGACTCACGTCGGCAGCTACCGCGGGGGCACCGACGGCCTGCTCAGCGACGGCGAAATGATGCACCCCTGATGGATCGTGGTTTGGCTCCGCCGTTGACTCTTTGTCAGCGGATTACATCGTGCCGGCGTGTCCACCGTGAACGCCTCCCGCCGGCAGGAAGACCGCGACCGGGCCCGCAGCCGCATCCTGGCCGCGGCCACGGCCCTGTTTTTCCGTCACGGGATCGACCAGGTCACGTTCGGTGCCGTCGCCAAGCGGGCCCGCCTGAGCCGGCCGCTCGTCTATTTCTATTTCCCGGACAAACGGACGTTGTTCGTCGAGACGTGCCTCCTCGCTGGCCGAAAGCTGGGCGAACGCTTCGTGGCCGCTTCCATGGGCGCACCGACCGGCTTGGACGCGGTGGAAGCCATTGGCCGGGCCTACGTCGCCTTCCAGGAGGAGGAACCCGAGTTGTTCTTCCTGCTGATGGCGCATAGTCCGAAGGACCGGGCGAAGTTGGCGGGTGATTCGCCCGAAGCCTGCATGGCGCAGCAAGAGTTGGCCGTGATGAACCTCGTGACCGACGCGGTGAAACGCGGCATCGCGGACGGCTCGATCCGGCCGGACGTGGGGGATCCGCTCACGGTGTCGCTGTGCCTGTGGGGGTTCACGCACGGGCTCGCCCAGCTGGGGGCGACCCAGCGGGCGACGATCGAGAACTTCCACGGCACCCCGATTGCGCGGTTCCGTGACACCGGGTTCCAAACGCTCCGGCGATCGTTGCAAGCCGGTATTTGACAGTGTGTCAACGGCTGACACTCTGTCAGCCATGAGGTTGCTCCGAGTTGCGGCCCTGGCGTTGCCGCTGGGCTGGGTGTTGTTCCCGGGCTGCCGGCCGGCGCCGGCGCCGGCCGGCGTGCGGACGGAAGCCGTGGCCCAGCCCGTGACCGTGACGCCGGTCTGGTTCAGCGACGCCGCGTTGCCGGTGGAGGCGACCGGGATCCTGGCGCACCGCGAGGAGACCGAACTGGCCTTCAAGATCGGCGGCGTGATCGCAGACGTGGCCGTGCGCTCGGGCGATACCGTGTCCGCGGGGCAGGTGCTGGCCCGGCTGAAGCGGGACGAAATTGAAGCCGAACTCGCGCAGGCGCGGGCGGCGCGGGACAAGGCCCGGCGGGATCAGGAACGGGCGCGCCGGCTGGCGGAGGAAAAGGTCATCACCCGCGAGCAGGCACAGAATGCGGACACCGCGGCCGAGCAGGCCGAAGCCGCGGTGCGGGCCGCGGAATTCAATTGGCGTTTTGCCGTCATCGAGGCCCCGGGCGCCGGACGAATCCTGCGGCGCCTTACGGAGCCCGACCAACTGGTGAGCGGCGGCAGTCCGATCCTCGTGTTTGCGCCGGACGGAGCCGGCTGGCTGGCGCGGGTGGGCGTTGCGGCCAATGACTTCGCCCGCTTGGCGGTGGGTGACCGGGCGGAGCTTCAGGTGGCCGGTGGCGACCGGGTCTTTCCCGCCGTGATCCGGCACCTGGCCGGTGGCGCGGACTCGTTGCTCCGCACCGGCGAGGTTGAGATCGAACCCGTGGACTGGCCGACCAACCTTCTGGCCGGCGTGGTGGTGCATGCGCGGCTGTTTCCGCGTCCGGTGGCGTTGCGTCCCGTGGTGCCGGCCGCGGCGCTGGTGGAAGGGCGCGGCACGCTGGCCTCGCTGTTCCTGTTGAACCCGGATTCCACCACGGTCCGGAAACTGCCGGTTGAAGTCGAGGCGTTGGCCGGCACCGAGGCTTTCCTCCGCACCTCGCTGGCCGCGGGTGCGCAGGTGGTTACCCGCGGCGCGGAGTTTCTCCGGGACGGCATGCCGGTCCGCCCGACTGGAACGACCACAACGAACGTGCCCACGCCGCCGCGGCCATGAAGCTCACCGAATTCTTTGTCCGTCACCGGCCGTTCAGCCTCGTGCTGACCCTCGCGCTCCTCGTCGTGGGCGTCGTGTCGTTCCGGCAGATTCCCCGCGCGGAGGATCCGGCCCTGAAGATTCCCGTGCTTCGCGTCATCGCAATCCAGCCGGGTTCCGGACCGACTGACCTGGAACGCCTCGTCGCGCGGCCGCTGGAGGACGCGATCAAGGAACTCGACGACCTCAAGAAGCTCCAGACGACCATCCGTGACGGCGTCGTCGACATGGTGGTGGAGTTCGAATACGGCACCGATCCCGACAAGAAGGAGGATGACGTCCTGCGGCAGGTGAATGCGAAACGGGCCAGCCTGCCGAGCGGGTTGGCGCTGCTCGACGTCATCAAGGTCCAGACGCTCAACGTGGCGTTGCTCCAGGTCGCGCTGGTCTCGGAAGAGGCATCGGATGGGCGCCTGCAGGACCTGGCGGAGGCGTTGAAGAAGCGCTTTGAAACCGTGCCGGGAATTCGCCGGGCCGAGAAGCATGCCTTCCCGCTCAAGCAGGTGCAGGTCGCGCTCAACCCCGACCAGCTCGTCCAACTGCGGTTGCCGGTCTCCCGGATCGTCGAGGCGTTACAGGGCAACAACCAGAACCTGCCGGCCGGCGCGGTCGAACTCGGGGACCGGCGCTTCACGGTGAAGACCACCGGGCAGTTTGCCTCCCTCGACGAGGTTCGGCAGACGCCGGTGGCGGGCAACGGCGCGGCGGTGGTGCGGCTGGGTGACGTGGCCGAGGTCCGCTGGGCCTACGAGGAGAATGACTACTTCGGCCGCTTCAATGGCCGGCGGGCGGTCTTCGTGACGGCCATGCCGCAGCGCGACCGGAGCGTCTTCGCCCTGCGCGACGGCCTGCTCCGGCAGGCGGAGGAATTCCGTGCCGAGCTCCCGGGCGACGTCCAGCTGGAGCTGGGCTTCGACCAGGCCCGCAACGTGGATGCCCGCCTCACGCGCCTGGAACATGACTTTCTCATCGCCTTCGCGCTGGTGCTGCTGACCGTGTTGCCGCTTGGCTGGCGGGCGAGCCTGCTGGTCATGCTCAGCATCCCGCTGTCGTTGGCGATGGGCATCACGCTGCTGAACTACACGGGCTACTCCCTGAACCAGCTTTCCATCGTCGGCTGCGTGATCGCGCTGGGGCTGCTGGTCGACGACTCCATCGTGGTCGTGGAAAACATCGCGCGGTTCCGCCGCGAGGGCCGGCCGCCGCGCGAAGCCGCCATTGAGGCGACGCGCCAGATCACGGTCGCGGTGGTCGGGACGACGGCGACGCTGCTGTTTGCGTTTCTCCCGTTGCTGATGCTGCCGGGCGGGGCGGGGCAGTTCATCCGCAGCCTCCCGCTGGCGGTCGTCTACACGGTGCTGGCTTCGCTCTTCGTGTCGCTGACGATCGTGCCTTTCCTTGCGAGCCGATTCCTGACCGGCGCGGAGCACGCCGAGGGCAATTGGCTCCTGCGGACCCTCCAGCGGGCGATTCACGTCACCTACCGGCCGTTCCTGCACTGGTGCATGGCCCACCGGCTGGCGACCTTGGCGCTCGCGGGGCTGCTGGTCGTCGGCAGTTTTGCCCTCGTCCCGCGGATTGGCTTCAGCCTGTTTCCCAAGGCCGGCACTCCGCAATTCTCGATCCGCATCTACGGCGCGGAAGGCAACAGCGTTGCCGCGACCGATCAGTTGGTCCGTCAGGTCGAGGACCTCCTGCGCACCACGCCCGAGGTGAAATGGTGGTTTGCCAACATCGGCAAGGGCAACCCGCAGATCTATTACAACGAGTTTCCCGAGCAGCAGGCGGCCAGCTTCGCCGAACTGTTTTGCGAGCTGACCGATTTCCAGCCCAAGACGAGCCCGGCCTTGCTGGAACGGCTGCGGCGGCAACTCGGGGGAATTCCCGGTGCGCGGATCGTGCTGAAGGAGTTTGAGAACGGTCCGCCGATTGATTCGCCGGTGGCCATCCGGCTCGTCGGCGAGGATCTCGACACGTTGGCCGAGCTCGCGGCGAAGACCGAGGCGCTGCTGCGCGAGACGCCCGGGACCGAGAACGTGGACAACCCGCTGCGCATGCCGCGCACCGACCTGCGCGTGAAGCTCGACCGCGGCGCGGCGGCCTTGCTCGGGGTGCCGGAGGCCGCGGTGGACCAGGCCGCCCGGCTCGCCTTTGCCGGCCTGGATGTCACCCGCTACCGCGAGGCCGACGGCGACGAATACAACCTCACGCTGACGTTGCCGCGCGGCGAACGCGCGACGCTGACCAACTGGGCGAAACTCCATGTCCCGACGCTCGCCGGTGGTTACGTGCCGATCGGGCAGGTCGCCCAGTTGGAGTTCGCCAGCGCACCGCCGCTGATCCAGCGCTTCAATCGCCAACGCACCGTCACCGTAACCAGTCAGGTGCGCACGGGTTTCCTCACCGACAATGTCACCCGTGACGTCGCCG
>JBIIUN010000108.1:0-11871 GCA_044339945.1 Kapaibacterium sp. (SeqCode) | reverse complement strand
CTCGCTGACTCAGCCGAACCAACCGGCCCGGCTCGCCGAACTCACGCTCATCCAGAACCAGCAAGTCTACGGCACCCGCTTCGAGGGCAATCGGGTTTACGTCGTCACCTTCCTGCGGGTGGATCCGCTTTGGATCGTGGACCTGAGCGATCCGGCCAAACCCGTCGTGCAGGGTAAACTCGAGGTGCCCGGCTGGTCGAATTACCTGCACCCGCTCGGGGACCAACTGCTGGCGGTCGGCGTCGAGGGCGGCCGGGCCGCGTTGTCGCTCTTCGACGTGAAGGACGCCACCAAGCCGGGATTGCTCAGCAAGGTGCTGCTGGGCGAAGGCTGGTCGTGGACCGAGGCCAACAACGACGAGAAGGCGCTCGCGGTCTTGCCGGAGGCCGGCCTGTTGCTCGTGCCGTGGTCCGGCCAGAAACCGGCGCAGGTCAGCGGTTGGTTCAGCGGAATGCAGCTGGTGGATTATGACCGCGCCGCCGGTTCGCTGCGCGCCCGCGGCGTGATTGATCATAGCTTTCCCGCCCGGCGCGCGACGGTGCTGGGCGACCGGGTCGTGTCGCTCGCGGGCGACGCCGTGCTGACGGCCGACATTGCCGACCGCGACCACCCGCAGGTGCGCGGTGAACTGGCGCTGACGCATCAGGTGGACCGGGTGTTTGTCGCCGGTGACCGCCTGGTGCAGCTGGCTTACTGGCCCTCGAATCGGGTCGTGTTGACCCGTTCCTCGGCCCCCGAGACGGCCGTGGCCACGTTGCCGTTGCTGAGCGTGCCGGTCGTCGGTGCGGAGGTGCGTGACGGACGCCTTTACCTGCTCCAGCACCAGCCGGAGAACTTCCGCTATGAGGAAGTCCGGGTGACCAACGAAACCGTCATCACCCGGGAGCAGCCGCCGAAGTGGGTTTGGTTCACGAACTTCACCGTCACCCTCCAGCCACAGCCGCCGCTCACGAACCTGACGCAAGTCTGGCGCGAAATTGAGATGCCGCCCACGCCGGATACGCCGGGTTACGTGACCAATCGGCTTGTCTGGCGCCTCGAAATCACGCCGCAGCCCGACGTGCCCGTGACCAACGCGGTCGTGCTCATGACCAGCGAGCCGCAGCCGCCCCTGGTGCAGACCAACGTGGTTGTGAACACCGAATGGCGATCCATCCCGATTCCTGCCGAGAGCGCGTTTAGCGTGATCACCTGGGCCGACGACCGGCTGGAATTGGCCGGTCAGGATCGGCGGGCCCTGCCGGCCGGAGTCGGCGGCTATGAACTGAAACCGCTATGGACGGATGCCCGCACCCTGGTGTGGACCGAAAAGGCGAATGCCTGGGGTGGTTGGTTCGGCGGCGGCTTCTGGCCGACGGTCTTGCCGGGCATCCAGTTTTTGGATGTCGCCAGGCCAATTGGAATTTTCCCCGGTGGCGGGTGGTGGCCCGGCTGGGGCAGCAATGCGCGTCACTTCCTGGCCTTCGACGTCGGCGCGGCGGAACCGCGGCTGGCTTCCTCAGCGCGGTTGGATGTTGAACTCGGCACGGCCCAGTTCTCGGAGTCCTTCGGCGCCGACGGGAAAATCTACCTGAGCGAACGCCGAAGCGTCTCGGTGCCGGACCCAACGATGAAGGACGTCGGCCTGGGCCAGAAGATGGAGTGGCAAAACACCTTCCGGTTGCATGTGCTGGACTTCGCCGATCCGGCGTCGCCCGTCATCCGCCCACCCACCGACCTGCCGGCCGAATTGGTCGGCGTGTCGCACGCGGGGCAACTGCTCTACGCCCGAACACCCGGCCAAGTCGCCCGGCAAGGCCAGGTGGCGGAGCCCAGCGAACTCCTGGCGCTGGCCTACGACGGCCTCAGCGCGAGCCTGGTCGCCCGGCAAACCCTCGCGCCGGCCGGCCGCCTGACGCCAGTGCTGGTGCGCGCCAACGGAGCGGTCTGGGTCGGCCAGTCCACGCCGCCGGCGGAAGGCGGACCATCCCTCGAAGCCTGGGCGCTGACGGCGGCCGGCCAGTTCTCCCGCCAAGGTTCGCTCGCGACGGGTTCGGCGGTGACGGCTTTCCGGGAGTTCGCCGACGTGGTCGTGGCGAGCACGGCGGGAGACTTCCTGTTCCTTGCCCCGCAGGGCGCCGATCCGCTCACGCTGACCGGCGCCGGCGTGCGCCCCTGCACGCTGTGGACCGGCCCCGAATCCGGCGATGCCACGGCATCCGGCGGCCTGTGGCTGCCGCGCGGCACCTACGGACTCTGGCATGTGTCCGGCCAACCATGACGCGCGGCCCCGACTCATTTGCGGGCCCAAGCGGCCGCCGTTGCGCGTTCACCTTGGTGGAGCTGCTGACCGTGCTCGCGCTGATCGCGGTGCTGGCCACGCTGGTCACGTCCTCCATCGCCGGCGCCAAACTGCGGGCGCAGCAGACCGTCTGTTCCGGCAACCTCCGGCAACTGATCACGGCCATCGAAATCTATACGCGGGAAACCGGCAAACGGCCGCGCTCGGTCACGCGGCTCAGCCAGCGTTCCAACTGGGGGGCGGAACCTAAAATCCTGCTCTGTCCGAGCGATCCGGCGACCCGGATGGTTGCGAGCACCAACACCGCCTGGGGCAATGTCGCCAATGCCTCGCAGGAACCGTGGAACCTGGACCGGACCCTGTTCGGCAATCCGGAAACCGGCTCGTGGCAGGCGGAACTTTCCGAGTCCGTCGAATCGGTTTCGTTCTCCTACCTGCACACCCTCGGCTGGCGGAAGCAGGCCTGGCAACGCCTGACCGCGACCGGCAAGGAAGTCGGGCTCGCCGTGTGCCAGTTGCACGGGGTCAAGGTGCCGCCCAGCTCCCTGCCGCCCGGCGCCAAACCCTTCCTGCTGTGGGAAGGGCAGACGTATCGCGCGCAGCAGGACGGTGCGGTCGTGGCCCGGAAAATCTTCCGCTCGTCCGGCAACCCGGGGCCGGGCGCCGAGATCACGACCACCGCCGTCCAGCCGGCGCCCGGCACGGAATACCCGTGGGAGTTCTACCTCGACTCCGTGCCGCCGCAGCGTTGAACCGTCCGCCATGCCCGCCACTTCCCAACCGGTGTTGCAGCTCGTGCCCGAAGAGGCGCAGGAGCCCGTGGCCGGCGGACCGTCCGCCGTCCGGCTCTGGCGGGCCCTGTGCTGGAGCGAGTGGTTCATGCACAGCCGGCTGCTGCTGTGTTTCCTCATCGGCTGGCTCGCCGTGGTGTGGCTGCTGCCGCTGGTGGCGCACCCGCTCTGGGTCCTCGTGGTGGGTTTTGTCTTTGCACTGGTGGCTGGGCCGGCCTTCGGCGGCGCGGACGTGATCCACGGCTGCGAGGAATTCTCCTTCGCCTTTCCGCCGACGCGATCGCAGCGCTTCACGGCACGATTCCTGGTCGGCGCCACGTGGCTCGTGGCGCTCACGCTGATGGATGTCCTGGCACTGGACCGGAGCTTTTCCGACGTCCTGTTCCGCGTCTTCCTCGACACCGGCTTGGCCACGGTCGAGGTGCGGCAGCCGGTGATGCTTTACGGGTTGGTGTTCGCGGCGCCCTTCGCGGTGTTTGCGCTGGGGTTCGCGGTGGCGGCGCTCGCCACGAACCGCACGGTCGCGTTCACCGCGTGGCTGTGGAGCGCGCTCGGGGCGCTCTCGACGCTGCGGCTGGGCTTCTACGCGGAGGAGGCGATCTGGGACCGGCTCAACGGACGAATCGCCGTGCCGCTCGTCACCGTGGTGGCGGTCGTTGCCACGTTCGTGGCGCGCCGGCTCTACCAGCACAAGGAAGCCGGCACCGGCGTGCCGTTGCGCATCCCGCTCAGCTGGTGGGCCACGCTGGTGCTGGCAGTCCTCGCCGGCCTCGGGGTGGCCGCGCTCATCGGCTGGCTCGCGGCGAACTTCGCCAAGCTGCTTTGAGCCGCTGGGCGCCAGTCGCCCACCCGCCTTGGCACGGGAATTGCTCCTATCACCGCTGTCCGTGGAGAGGACTCGTTCCCTCCCGGCCTTGGAAGAACATGAATTCAACCACCCTGCTTCGCCTCGCCGCCGCGATTGCCGCCGGCACCACCGCCACCTCCGCCTCGGTCTTCATTGAGGACTTCGACTCGTATGCTGCCGGGCCGCTGCCGGGCTCCTATACCACCGAGGCCGGCTGGGAGGTGGCGAACGACGCCAGCTTCGGCGCCGGTTCCCAGGTGGCGCGCGGCACCGGCTACCAAAACAACCTGATGACGTCATTCCCGGCCACCTCGCCTGGGATCGGCGAGGGAATCTTCCTGCAATTCGACTACCGCTACACCGGCGCGCCGACCGCCGTGATGCAGGCCAACTTCGTGCGGTTCGGCCTCTACGGCAGCGCGGGCACGACGGCCTACGACGACGACCGTGGCTTCCACGCGGACATCACCCATTACGACAACGCCACACCCGGCACCGGCGGATTCTACCAACTGCGTTACGAGGCCAATACGGTGGACCTCTTCGCCGGCCTGCTTCTCGACAACCAGCCGGGCGTGCTCACCGCCCCGCCGCCGGACAACGATTGCGCCACGCTCTTCTTCGATCCGTCCAAGGCGGCCAACGACGGCACAACGGTCCACACCGCCCGTCTGGAGATTCGGAACCTCGGCATCGGCACGGGCCTCCGGCTGTATCTCGACGACCTGACCACGCCGAAACTCCAGGGCTTCACGGCCACAAACATCCTGAGCTTCGACCGGTTCGTCCTGGAAACGCCGGCCGAAACTTCGGCGGGGGCCGCGTTTCATTTCGACAACGTCACGGTCGACACCCTCTCCGCTGTGCCTGAACCCGAGGAATACGCCGCGATATTCGGGGTCGGCATCGTCGGCTTCGCCCTATGGCGGCGCCGGTAAGGCTCGGACGCTGATTTGCCGGCGCCCGGTTCGCCGACGGTCGTGGCGGGGCGGTTGGCGGTGACCGGAAAATGAAAACGGCCCGGGTTCACGCGGAAGCCCGGGCCGTCGAATGCCGTCATGAAGGCCGACTCACGGCTTCGCGTAGACGCTCACGTCGTCGATCAGCCAGCCCTTTTGCAGGCCGGCGCCGGCGTCGTCGCTGGTCAGGCGAAACTCGAGCTTCACCTTCTTGCCGTTGGCCACTACGGGCAGTTCCGCCACCCGGCGTTGGAAGAAGTAGGGTCCGGTGGAAGAACGTTTACCGGTCCAGACCGGGTTTTCGGCCCCGGTCAGGACAGCGCCGGTATCGGTGCGCACGAAGACCTCGACCTTGTCGCCGTCGCCTTCGACGCCGCCCGCATCGAGCAGATCGTAGAAGGACAGCCGGGCGCCGGTGGACGCTTCTGCGAGGTCGATGGTGGGGGAGGTGAGCGCGACGACAATGCCATCGGCGTAAGGCGTGGTCAGGCTGGTCGCCCACACCTTGGAACCGCTGCGGGCGAACGTGATCTCGTCGGGATACGCCGGCGTGCCGCGTTCCCAGGCGGGGGCCGCGCCGGCACCGCTGACGTATTTCACCGTCCAGGCGGAGCTGGCGCCTTCGAAGTCATCCTGCAGGAAAACGATGGGCTGGCCCTTGGCGCGATAGAACTTCTGCGCCCCGGCGACGGCGGGATCCACCTCCAGCGGGCTGGTTGCGTTGGCGACCGACAGGAACGGTCCGGCCGGGCTGTCGGCGGCTTCAAGGGTCCCGGTGAACTCCAGCTTCACCTTGCCCGCGGCCGCGGCCGGGGAGGTCTTCGCGGTGCCGGGTTTCGCACCGACAAGTTCGGTCGTCACCACGCGGAAGTTGTCGAGGTAGATCTCGGCGTCGGTGTCGCCGGTGGAATTGCGGCCGAGGTTCAGGTTGATGGCCTTGTCGGTTTCGCGCGTGAACGGCAGATCAATCGTGAACCGGCCGGCCTTGCCGCCGATGAAGAACCAAACCTGCTGCCAGTCCTTGGGCGCCGTCGCGCCGGGCTGCGAAATCGACAGGCCGATCTGCTGGATGGTGGTCACGGATTCCGGCACGAAGACATCCACGAGCAGGGTCGCGTTTTCCGAGACGGCACCCAGCACGTCGGGCCGCGTGATGTTGTTGGCGAACGCACCCCACTTGAAATCGCCCGCGGGGAAAGTCGCCTTGAGGCTCTTGCTGCCGTGGGTGGCATTGCCGGCCGTGCTGTCCAGCGTGGTGAAGGCGACGCCCCAGCCTTGGCTGTTGACCTCGAAGCCTTCGGGCGTGCCGTCCTCGAAGGAGAACAGCGTCGTCACGTTGGTCCGGGTGAGGCCTTGGGGCGGCGGCGGATTCGGCACGACGCGCAGGTTGTCGAGGTAGGCCGTGTAGGTTTTTCCCGGGGTGGCATTTTGGCCGAGGTTGAAGGAGACCGCGCCGCCGCTGGTGCGCTGGAAGGGCAGTTCCATGGTGAACGTGCCGGTGCGGCCTTCGACGCCATACCACACCTGCTGCCAGCCGAGGGCGCCTTCGACGCCTACCTGCTGGAAGGAGAAGCCGAGGTTCAGGAAACCTTCGCTGTTGGCCGGAACCACGAGGTCGAACAGGAACTTGCCGCCGTAGCGGATGGCTTCAAGCAACGCGGGGTCGGTGATGTCGAGGTTGTAGGCGCCCCACTTCCAGGCGTCGCCGGGGAAGGTGACCTTGAGCGCCTTGGTTCCCTCGGTGGCGTTGCCGGCGGCATTTTCCAGCGTCGCGAAGCCCTTGCCCCAGTCGTTGTTCAGCACCCAGCCCTGGGTCGAGCCGTCCTCGAACGTCTGCAACGTGATCGGCGCCGGCCCGGCGGGCGGGGCCGGTTCCACGCGCAGGTTGTCCACGAACACCGTGAAGGGCGTGCCCTCGGTGGCGTTCTGGCCGAGGTGCAGGTTCACGGGACCGGAGCCGAGGCGTTCGAACGGGAGCTCCACCGTGAAGCTGCCGGTCGCGCCCCCGATCCAGAACCAGACCTGCTGCCAGCCCTTGTCGCCCGTCACGTCGGGTTGCTGGATGACAAAGCCGAGCTGCGAAATGCCCGCGCTGGCCTCGGGGACGAAGACGTCGAGGAACAGTTTGCCGCCGGGCTTGATGGCTTCGAGGAAGGCCGCGTCGGCGTAATTCTCGGCGAGGCCGCCCCACTTGAAGGACTGACCGGTGAAGTCGATCCGCAGGCTCTTCGTGCCGGCCGTGGCATGTTCGCCCGCGACGGCCACGGTGCCGAAACCGTTGGCCCAACTGGCGGCGTTCACGGCCCAGCCCTGGGTGGTTCCGTCCTCGAAGGAGAAGAACGTGGTGGCGGCCGAGGTGGGGAAGACGCCGCCGGCGAGGGCCGCGGCGAGACCGGCGACGGCCGGAATTTGCGGTAAACGAGTTGTGTTCATGAAAATGGACGACGGTGCCTCACTGTGGCGGCCGGCGGAATGGCGGGAGCGTATCACGGAGTCTTCGGGCGTCCACCCGGCCGGGGCCAAAGTTGGGCGCATCGCTTCCTGGTGGCGCCGGCAACCCGGCCACGCGTTCACCGTCGATGCCGCCCCGCCCGGCGAATGCCCGCAGGCTTGGCGATGCGCCGCCGTGATCACCGCGGAGTGCCACCCGTCGCCGGGGCCGGGGTGGCGCAGGCGACCGCCACGCGCGCGACCGCCACGACCAGAAGCAGGGCGCCGACGGGCACGAGCACGATGCCCACGCCGGGGTCGCCCGCGTGAATCCAGGTCCCGCCGAGGAAGAATCCGCCGGGGATCAGCAGGGTGGCGGATCGCAGCAGGCGCCCGACGAGCTTTCCCGCATCGCCCATCAGCCCGGGGACGCTCGGCAGACTGAGGGCGAACGCGACCTGCACGAGCGCCAGGAGGGTGCCGTGCGCGTGCGCGAGCGTCCAAAGCAGGCGGCGGGTCTCGGCGGCGGGTCGGACGTAGGCGCCGGCCTTGAGACCGTGCAACGCCTCAAGGATAATGCCGAGCGAGAGGAAGACCAGCAGCGCCCACCAGGCGGGGCGGAGGTGGGCGCGGACGACGGCGTCAGTTCGTTCGGGTGGGGCGGATTTCATCGGCGCATTCAGGGATGATCATTCGGTCAGCTCGACCCGCCGGTGATTCCGCTGGCGGCGCAACTCCGCGAAGCGATCGGGGTCGGGTCGGCCCGTGTCGGTGAACAGCACCGCGCCCGGCTGGGCGAGGCGGACGGGAGGGTTGGTGAGCGCGCGGGCACGGAGCGTCGCGACGTCGCGTTGCCGCTCCGGCTCCGGGGCGACGTAGTCGAAATGAAGATCCGCCAGGCCAGCCTCGGTGCGCAGTGCGCGGGCAGCGAGATAGCGGACCGCGGAATACGGATCCTCCAGCAATTCGGCCAGCACCGGGGCCTGCCAGCCGGCCTGGCTCGCGGTGCGCGCCGGCTCCCAGGCGAGATGCCACGCAATGAGCGAGCGTTGGGCGGCGTCGCCGGTGAGCGCGTAGGCGGGTCCGGCGGCGGTGTGGGCGTGCACGCCCAGCTCCGCCGGTGTCGGCGCCGGCTGGCCAAACCAGTCGCGGAGCCAGCCGGCCGTCCAGGCGAGCGGCCGGTCGAGATGGCACAGATTGCAGGCGTTGGGGCGGCCGGTCGACAGCTCCGTCCGGGCGGAAGGACTGCTGATCCGATGGCTGCGGATGGCTTTCAGGAGTCCGAACGTGGTGTGGGGCATGTGGCAGTTGACGCAGCGGCTGCCGGCGGATTCCGGCGCGTGGCGCGTGTGGGCGCGAAGATCGCCGGCCAGCTTGGGGTGGCATTGCAGGCAGGATTGGTCCGCCGTCTGCCCGGGGATCAGCTGGTCGTCGGGCTCTCCCCGGTGCATCGAATGGCAGCTGAGGCAGGACAGCGGACCGCGCTGGTAACACGGGGATTCGACGAGCCCGTTGAACTCCCGGCCGGAGACCCGGACTTCGCCGTCCGGCCAGAAGGTGGACAGCAATCGGTCGGCCTGCGTCCGCATCACTTCCGGGAACCGCGGATCGTCCTTCATCCCCGGGTAACGCACCAGCACCCGGTCGCGCTCCAGCTCCTCGCCGGGCCGGTAGGTGAAGCCGGCCCGCCGCCAGGCCGCCATGTCGGGAACCCAAGTCACCCCGTGGCACGCACCGCAGGTCTCGGAGGACCGCCGGTGGTCAAGGCGGGCCGGGTTCACGATGTCGGGCCGGGCCCCGTCGCGGAAGTGGTTCGCGTAGCGGGTCAGCGGGTTCGCATTGGCCGCGACGTGGGCCTCGGCGGGGCCGTGGCAGGCCTCGCAGGCGATGCCGAGTTCCGCGACGCGGGTGCGATAGTCGCCGCCGGGGGATTCGGCCGCCGGCAAGCCGGCCACGGCGTGGCAACGGATGCAGTTCTCGTTCCACGTCTGGCTCAGGACGGGCGCGTCCGGCGGGAGGACGAACACGTCATTGCGCGGCACCCAGCGGTGTTCCGCCAGCAGCCAGGAGAAGGGAAAGCTCACCTGGCGGTTGCCTCGCGGGTCTTCCAGCCAGAACGCCTGCATGTGGTGGGAACCGGTGACCAGGCTGACGCGGCGTTCGCTCCTCACGGGCTGGCCGCCGGCCGGGCCGGGGGACTCGTCCAGTTCCACGAAGAGCTCGTCCCCGCGGCGCCGCAGGCCATAGCGGCGGCCGCGCAGCTCCAGTTCCACGTTGCCGAAGTCGGCCGGGGTCGTGGCCGGCGAGGCGACCTGCGTCATCGTGCGGTGATACGACCGGTGCCAGCTCGCATGTTGATCCGGATGGCAGGCGGCGCAGGAATCGGACGTGGCGAAACCCGGCCGTCCGGGGGCGGGCAGCTTCGTGGCCGCCCATGCCGGCCCTGGCTTCGCGGCCTCCAGCCGGCGTTGCCACCGCCAGCCACCGGCGGCCAACAGCCCGCCCGCGACCAGGAGCACCCAGAGCAAGGCCAGTCTTCTTGGCGCGCGCCAGGTGATGCCCAGCGCCACCAAAGCCAGAAGACCCAGCAGTAACCATTCGCCCAGCATGGGTGGGACGCCGCAGCGCGCGGCGACAGCTCAAAGTGGAATGTGAACAGTCTCAGAAGAACGCGGAACGGAGAACAAGGCCAAAATCAGTGGCCCGCCCCGCTTGGGCGAATCGCCCCATCGCGTTGGGTTCACCGTTGGAAGTGCTGCCGGCGTCCCGCCGGCGGAACGTTGTCGCCGCCGGGGGTGTTGCCGGTGGTCGACGGCGGGGCAGGGGAGGCGCCAAGTTGGGCGCCAGGTTCCCATCCGCGCCGTTCAGCGCGAATACATCAGGTAAGCGATCATCGCGCCGGTGAAACCGAAGCCGGTCGCCAGGCAAAGCCAGCCGGCCAGGCGTCGCCCCGCACTTTGCCGCCACCAGAGCCAGATGCCGCTCAGGGCGAACAGGATCATGGAAGCGCTCGCGACATCATACGCGACGACCCACCCGTCGTAGAGCGGTCCGCCGCCGTAGCCATGCAGACGGTGCAGGCCGTGCAGGACCCCGACGCCGTTGAGCCGGGTATGGGTGAAGTCAGCCCGGTCGCCCGCGGCGGAAACGGTGACTTCGTAGCGGTGTCCGGGACGGATCCAATTGAAGCGCCACGTCCCGTCGCCCCGCCGGACGGGTTCGTTCCGTTTGCCGTGGATGTCGAAGGTGGTTTCCAACTGCCGGACAAACTCGCCGGAGTTGCGCTCGCCCTTCCCGTCGAGCGTGAGCGAACGCGTCTGTCTGTCGGCGTCGCGGCGAGGAAACCAATCCTCATGGACCATGACCCAGCCGGTCACGAAGTAGAGGGCCACCCACACGAGCAGCGTGAGCCCGGCGAACAGGTGCACTCGGCGGATCAGGGTGTGCATGGCTCAGCCTTGGTTGACGACGTAAAGAATCAGGCCCAGCGAAAGCGCGGTGGCGGCGAGCCCGACAACGAGCCCGGCCCGGCGGTCCCGGCCGGAAATCCACCACAGGTAAACGCCGGAAGCCGCCGCGAACAACGCAAAGGCCGTGCAGACCTCCGTGTAGATTCCCCAGGCCGTCACCGGCGGCGACCCCGGCAACCCGTGCAACGCGTGGAGCGAGACCACCACCGGCCAGAAACCCTTGGCCTGTTCCTCGACCTTCACCGTGCCGGTCGCCGGCGAGGCGTGGAACTGGTAGCGCTTACCCGGCCGTTCCATCGGGAAGTGCAACGTCCCGTCGGCGTCCCGCCGGGTTTCCCATGGCAGGGGCCAGCCCTTGAGTTCAAGTTGGTCCCGGAGCCGTTCCGCCGCGGCGGTGTTGTCCGGCAGCAATGGGGCGGGCAAAGGCGCCTCCCAGCTGCGGGTGGCCGCGTCCTTGGGCGGCTGGGCGAAGGCGAAGTGGTGGTTGAAGTGCAGCGAGGAGAAGCCGAAGACCAGCAGATACGCCGCGCACAACAGACCGCCGTAGAGGTGAAGGTTGAGCAGCCACTTTCGCATGGTGGGAGAGACGCGACGCTGCCAGCGGGCAGGCGAACCGCAATCCGGGAGTTGGCAACGCCGCCTTTCGCGCCGCACGCTCGAAGCCGCCGCCGCATGAACCCGCTTGCCTCCGTTGTCACCGCCGGACGTTCCCGCCTGCGCGCCGAACTGGCCGGCTTGTTGGCGGTCCGCTCGTTGCGCTGGGCGCTTCTGCTGATGTTCCTGGGCGGCGTCTTCTGGATCCGGCAAATGTGGTCCAAGCCCGCAGAGGAAGTCTCCACCATTGACGCCACGGCGAAGTCGGCTTCCGCCCCGACCGCCGGCGAGGTCACATCGCCCAATCGTTCCCCAGCCACCTTTCGGCTGGGTGCCGGCTACGCGGGCGGTTTCCTGTTGGGCTTCCTCTTTCGTCGCTTCCTCAAGGTGACCAGCATCGTGGCAGCCTTGCTCCTGGCTGCGGTTACGGGCTTGCGGTCCGTGGGGGTGCTGGAAGTGGATTGGGCGGCATGGGAGGCGCAGATCCGCGCGGGCGTGG
>JBIIUN010000542.1:0-3149 GCA_044339945.1 Kapaibacterium sp. (SeqCode) | reverse complement strand
GATACCTCCGAGATCCCGGCCGACCTTCAGCCGCTCGTGAAGTTCATCAAGGCGGGCCAGAAGCTGGAGGTCGCCTCGGCGCTGAGGGACGTCGTGAACGATTCCAGCGACGTGAATGCCCGCCTCCGGGCCCTGTGGGCGTTACATCTCACCGCCAACATTTCGCCGGATGACGCCGGCCGCTGGGTGCAGGACCCGGACGAACTGGTTCGCGCCTGGACGGTGCAGACGTTCTTCGAGAATTCGGCGGTGCTGTTCTCGGTCCCGCAGTTGGAGCAGTTGGCCGACAACGGCGCCCAGGCGCTCGCCCGGTTGGCCGCCAGCGATCCCTCGCCGGTGGTTCGGCGCTTCGTCGCCAGCGCAGCCCAACGCGTGCCGGTGGACCGCCGCTGGGAAATCGTCGCTGAGCTTGGCGGCCGGAAGGAAGACGCTGCCGACCACAACCTGCCGCTGCTCTACTGGTATGCCACCGAAGGCTGCGTGGCGTCCGATCCGGAACGCGCCGTGTCGCTGCTGAAGTCGTGCCGCATCCCGAAACTGCGCCAGTTCATCGCCCGGCGCCTGGCGGCCGCGAGTTTGGTGACGGCGCCTTGAGCCGAAGACCTCTTCGGGTGAAAGAAAGGGTCCGTGTCTTGCGGCACGGACCCTTTGGCGTCTGGTGACCTGACGCATTGCTGCGCCCCCTGTCGGCCACCCGAGGCGGTGACGCCACCGCCATTTCCCCCTCCCCAATCCCCGGCGTCCGGGGCCCACCTGTTCGGTGTCCCTTGGCCCCGGGCCGGGTGGTGAACCTTCCGCTGTGCCCCCGAACTTGGATGGCTCACCCCCAACGAAGGCTAGAAACTCTCGGCCGGGTGCCTTCCGTCATGTCTTCCCCTCGTTCCCGATCTGGAAGGGCGCCCGACCGTTAAATCTTTTTCCAAGGTCGTGTTCGTCAGAATTCCCCGGGCCTTAAATCGGCCGGCGATCGCCGAATGCGCCCCGTCGCGGCGAAACGGCCGGGAAGCCGTCCCGGGTGAAACTGGATGAAATGGGCCGAAAAGTGGCGGTTCTGGCCGAAGGCTTGGCCGCTTCGCCGGAACTCAGCCGTGCCAAAATTCGGGTCAGGCCTTCCCGCAAAGCAGCCAATTTTGGCGGCCACCTTGCCCGGCGAATGAGTCGTTTCGGGCGCTTTGGGTTGGAGACTGACCGAGGCCTTGGGCGGGCCGGAGCCGCCGGCGTTGTTACCGAAGAAAACTCCTTCCCCGGCGCGCCGTCCCGTTCCCATCCTCCGCGCATGGCTGAACGTCCCATGGACACGTTGAACCGCCCCGACGCCGCGCTCGAGCAGACGCTGCGGCCGTCGGCTTTCGACGACTTCACCGGCCAGCCCAAGGTCAAGGAGCGCCTCGAGATTGCCGTCGAGGCCGCCCAGCGCCGCAAGGAAGCCCTTGACCACATTCTCCTCAGCGGCCCGCCCGGCCTCGGCAAGACGACCATCGCCAACATCCTCGCGAAGGCGATGGGTGGAAACCTCAAGGCCACCAGCGGCCCGACCATCGAGAAGGCGGCCGACCTTGCTGGGTTGCTGACCAACCTGGAGGAAGGCGACGTCCTGTTCATCGACGAGATACACCGGCTCCAGAAGACCGTGGAGGAATACCTCTACCCGGCGATGGAGGACTTCCGGCTCGACATCATCATCGACCAGGGGCCGAACGCCCGGAGCGTCCGCCTCACGCTGCCGCGCTTCACGCTGATCGGCGCCACCACGCGCAGCGGCTTGCTCAGCTCGCCCATGCTCACGCGCTTCGGCATCCGCGAGCGGCTCGACTACTACTCGGCCGAGCAGATCCAGAAAATCGTCCTGCGCGCCGGCCGCCTGTTGAAGGTGCCCGTCGAGGAAGCCGGCGCGATGGAAGTGGCCCGGCGCAGCCGTGGCACGCCGCGCATCGCCGGCAACCTGCTCCGCCGCGTGCGCGACTACGCCGAGGTGCGCGGCGACGGCCGGATCACCGCCGACCTGGCCGACCGCGCGCTGGGCATCCTAGAGATCGACGAAAACGGCCTCGACGAGATGGACAAACGCATCCTGGAAACCGTGATCGTGAAGTTCGGCGGCGGTCCCGTGGGCGTGAACTCGCTCGCCGTCGCCGTGGGCGAGGAGCCCGACACCATCGAGGAAGTCCACGAACCCTTCCTGATCATGGAAGGCTACCTGAACCGCACCCCGCAGGGTCGCGTGGCCACCGACCGCAGCTACAAGAAGCTGGGCCTGAAGCCACTGGCGGGTGGGCAGGCGAAGTTGCTTTGACTACCCACCGGCTCGCCGACAAAGAGAAGACCCCAACTGAATCCGAAGTCTTGTCCAGTTGAATGCCTCCAATCCAAGGCCAGGTGCCATTTGTGATCCATTAGCATGGTCCAACTAACCGTAGTGCTACTGTTTGCGCCGGACATCTTTGGGTTTCATTGTGAAAAATGTCACGTGACGTATAGAAGGTCGTGTCAATATGAGACTTGTATTTGATGAGACTGCTGAAAGTCAGTATTTTGAAATCGAATCGGCAGCCCAAGATGGAGCATCAATCCCGGCAGATTGCTTGGATGCAATGAATGCATTTAGGCAACAGCTAACCAAACGCGTTGCGGCACTATATGAGGACGACATTACGGACGTATGGCATGTCTCCCCGTGCGGAGTCATCGCAGGCAAATTCAGTCAGTTTGCCTTCTGGATTTACACAAGTTGCCCTGATTTAATAAATCATCATGTGTTTAACGAGTTGTGCAGTCTGACTGCTGAATGTGCATTTCCAACTGTCGTTGCCGTTATATTGTCATGGGGGGAGCATGGTGTGACGACATTCGTGGTAGATGGGGCGGACGTAAAATGCTGGTCAAATAACGAGGATATGCGACAGAAGACGGCAGAAATGTTTCACTGCTGTCCGGATGTAGAGGTGTGAAGTCCAAGTGATAGTGGGTATCGGTCTCCATGGCGTGTGGCGGCGGCGTCTGCTTGGGCGTGCCTGAAAATCTCCGTCCCGCTGAGCTGTCCTTCTTCTCGTTGGTCGTCGCTGCTGGCCACTCCCTCTCCTTGCGAGGCACGAGCGGGGAGAGCAACGGTGTTGGATGGCAAGGGGGTTAGGCGGTTTTCGGGGTTGGGG
>JBIIUN010000107.1:0-11889 GCA_044339945.1 Kapaibacterium sp. (SeqCode) | reverse complement strand
CAGGAAGGACGGGTAGTAGTCGTGCGCGTGCTACTGGTCGAGCCAGCCCAGATACTGCTCGAAGCCCTGCTGGTTCGGATGGCCGGTGGTGCCTTCCCAGCCCAAGGCCCATTTGCCAACCGCGCCGGTGCGGTAACCGGCGGTGCGGAGGACCTCGGCGATGGTCACGTCATCGGGTTCCAGCGGCACCTGGGCGTTGGAGCGGGTGCGCGAATGCCCGGTGTGTTTGCCGGTCATCAGCGAGCAGCGACTGGGCGCGCAAACCGTGTTGCCGGCGTAGGCCTGGGTAAACTTCATCCCCTCGGCCGCGAGCCGGTCGAGGTTCGGGGTCTTGATCTTCGTCTGGCCGTAGCAGCCCAAGTCACCGTAGCCGAGGTCGTCCGCCACGATGAGGATGACGCTGGGCAAGGTGGTGCGCCGGGACGGTTTGGCCGGGCTGGCCCAGAGCGGGCCGGACCAAGCCAGGAGCAACGCGGCGAACAGCGGTCGCGAAATCAGCATGGCGGCAGAGTAACGGATCGGCCGGGAAGCTCCAATGCGCTCAGTTGTTCGGCGTGGCGGCGGGTTTGGCGGCTTCCGGACGGACAATCGCCCCAAGGATCGCGCCGACCAGCAGCATCGCGACCGAGTTGTAGGCCGCGTTCAGCAGGAGCCACGGCCACGGCTGGAACCAGTAAATGCCGTCGCCCAAGGTGGTGTAGTTCACCACCGCGAGTCCGGCGAGCGTGACGACCAGCAGGCGTTGGCCGAAGCGGGGCAGGGCGCAGAGGCGCAGCGTGATCGCGAGCAGCAGCGTCGTGACCCAGCCGTGGAGGAACCCGGTGGTTAGCAACTGCGGGGACATCGGTTCCACGCCGTCCTTGTGATAATGGATCGTGGCCACCGGCCCTTGCCGGTAGAGCGCCAGCGTCTCCGCCGGGGTCGCGGCCTTGCCGGGCACGAGGTAAACGCCCTCGTTGGGCAGGTGTTCGCGCAAGGCCTTGCCCAAATTTTCGGAGCCTTGGCTGGGCTTTTCCACGTAGGCGTAAGGCGTGGGGCAGTTCCAGAAGGCGGCTCCAAAGGCGAACAGGACAATGGCGGCGACCAGGCTTCCGATCAGGGTGCGGATCATTTTTGCGAACGCCGAATCCGGCGTGCCCCCACTCAACGCGTTGCCCGGGCGACTTTCAATCCGCGATTGGGGCGAAACAAAAAACGCCGGCCCCGCTTGGGGACCGGCGTCGGAAAGCGATCAGTGGACGGTTCAGGCCCGCGCCGGGAGCACCTTGTCCACCTTGCTCTTTTCGAGCACGACGTATTGGGGCAGTCCGTTGACGTAGGGAACCTTCACCTCGCCGACGATCAACGGGGCCGCATACTCGACGAACTTCTCGTTCGGCAGGAAGCCATCCTCGCTGATCCAGTCGCGGGGAATGAAGTGCTCGACGTTGGCGATGTTCGCCAGGTCCTCGAGCTCGATTGTCCAGCGATACGGATTGGTGCCGAGGCGGACGATCTTCGGCATGAAGCCCGACTGGCCGTTGACCGCGGCCTTTACGGCGGCGCCGCCGCAGGCAAACGCCTCGTCGGCGTCCGTCTGGCTGGCGATGTGGGCCGCGGCGCGCTGGGCATAACCGAGCAGCACGGTGCGGGTCTTGAGGTTGAGGCGGCCCTGGACGATTTCCTTGAGCTTCTCGCTGGCGCCTGCGAGCACGGCATGACCGAAGGCGTCGAGCCGGGTCTTGTCGGCGCCGATTTCCTCGCCGTGCTTGTCCTTCAGGCCCTCGCCGCAGACCACGATGCAGTATTTGTAGGCGGCGACGGTCTCCTTGACCTTGGCCAGGAAGGCATCCTCGGCGAACGGAATTTCGGGGAGCAGGATGATGTGCGGCGGATTGGCCGGGTTACCCTGCTTGGCCAGCACGGTGCCGGCGGCGATCCAGCCGGCGGCGCGGCCCATCACCTCGATGATGCAGCACGAGCCGTCATCCGTGGCCATGGAGCCGACGTCGAAGCCGACTTCGGTGACCGTGGTGGAATTGTATTTGATCACCGAGCCGTAACCGGGGCAGTGGTCGGTCTTGGGCAGGTCGTTGTCGATCGTCTTGGGCACGCCCATGACCCGCATGTCGTAGCCGCGCTTCACGGCTTCGAGGTGGATCTTGTGGGCGGTGTCCTGCGAATCGTTGCCGCCCGCGTAGAAGAAATAGCGGATGTTGTGGGCGTTGAAGACCTCGAACAGCCGGTCCATGTCCTTGGCGGCCTGCTCGGGCTTCTTCTGGAAGTTGATCTTGTAGCGGCAGGTCCCGAGGGCGGCGGCCGGGGTGTATTTCAGGCCCTCGATGGCGCTGCGCTTCTCGTCGCCGAGGTCGACGATTTCCTCGTTCAGGATGCCGAGAATGCCGTTCAGGCCGCCATAGATGTTCTCGATGCACTCGTGCCGCCCCGCCTCGGTGATCACGCCCGCGACGGACGCATTGATGACGCAGGTGGGCCCGCCCGATTGGGCGACCAGAAGATTGCCGTTGAGTTCAGCCATAAAGAGTTGCCGTTGAAAAACGGGCGCACCTTGCCCGGCGCCGGAAGCCTCGCGCAAGCCGCGAATGCGGAAAGCCGCGGCGCATGGGCGGATGGTTCATTCGAAGTCGGCCAGCGCCCGGATGCGGGCGAGCCACTCACGGGGCCCGGTCCGCCAAGCCCATCCAGCGTCGGACTCCGGCGGCGGACAATAGGCGACGGCCTCCAGGCCGATCCGCCGGCAGAGGAACAGGGCGCGGGCGGCGTGGAAGCGGTCGGTGATCACGGTGCATTCGGTCAACTGCCACGGTCCGTGGGCGCTGCGGACGGATTCCCAGGTGCGTTCGCCGAGTTCGTCGAGGTCCAGCTGGCCGCGCGGCACGCCAAGCCGGACGAGGGCTTCGGCCATTTCCCGCGGTTCGTTGCAGCCGCGGTTGTCGGGATGCCCGCTGACGAGCAGGCGGTCCACCTTTCCGGCCGACAGCAGCCGGGCCGCGGCGGCGACGCGGGCTTCGAAGTGGCGGTTGGTGGTGCCGTCGGGCCGCAGCCGGTCGGTCCCCAGCAATAGTCCCACGTTGCGGCGGGGCACTGCGCTCACGTCGGCGAACATGCGCGTGGCGGCGGCTTGCACCATCCAGACGTTGACCGTCGCGACGAACGCCAGCCCGGCCAACGCCGCGGCCACTGCCCAACGGAACCAAGCCATGCGACCACGATCTGGGTGAAGCGGCGTGTTGGCGGGAACAGCTTTCATCTCGTCGTGAAGCGGGCCGAAGGGTAACGAGGGCGAAGCCGTGTCCAAAACAGATTCACCGTCCCGCCCGTGCCCGGTCTGCGCCGGCACCCAGTCGGCTGCCTGGGCGCGCAAGGGCGGGCTCAGCCTGGTCCGATGCGCCGGCTGCGGCCTCGTGTTCGCCTCGCCCTTGCCGGGGACGTTCGGGAGCGGCGAATACTACGAGGCGGCCGGCGCGGCGTTCTACCTGTCGGCGGACAAGTTGGCCGGGGACCACTCGCCGGTCCGCTATGAACGCGAGCTGAAGCTGTTCCGGTCACTGTGCCCCGGCGGCCGGGTGATGGATGTCGGCTGCGGCACGGGCGGCTTCCTCCACCAGTTGCGGCAGCGGTTTCCCGGCGCCTACGACGTGCTGGGCACCGACATCGCCGGACCGGCACTGGATCACGCCGAGGCTCTGGGCGTGCCGGTTCATCGCGGATCATTTCTGGATGCGGAACTGCCCGCGGAATCCTTCGATGCCATCACCTTCTGGGCCGTGCTGGAACACCTGCCCGAGCCCGGCGAATTCCTGCGCGAGGCGGCCCGCCTGCTGAAGCCGGGCGGGGTGCTGGTGGCGTTGGTGCCTAACTTCGATTCGCTCGCGGTCCGGTTGCTCGGCGTGCGCTACCGTTACGTGCTGCCGCAGCACCTGAACTACTTCACGGCCCGCACCTTGGCGCAGTGCGTCGCGGGCACGCCCGGACTTGAGGTCACGGGGGGCCGGTGGATGCATTTCAATCCCGTGGTGTTGTGGCAGGACTGGCGCCGGAACGGCGGGGAAGTCAGCGACGCCGAACGGGCGCAACTGCTGGCCCGCACGACGGCGCTCAAGCAAGGCCGCGCGAACAAGCTGCTCAAGGCGGCCTACGCCGCGGTGGAATGGACCTTGGGCCGGCTGCACCTGGCCGACAACGTGGTGGTAGTAGCCCGGCGGCGGAGGTAGCGCGTGGCCGCCATTCAGTAGAAGTAGAGGTAGCCGCGCCGGCCCTCGACCTGCCACTGGAGCTTTTCCTTGGGCTTTGTTTCGACGTGACCGTCCGCGAACCCGGAGTTGCTGCTCTTGATCGATCGGCCCATGGCAGGCCACGCGTGTCCGCCGCCCGTGACGGTTCGCGTCAGGCCATCCTCGGACACTTCACCCACGGTCCAGTCCGAAATGAAGGGCATCGTGGAGACTGTCGGATCGTCCATCCGGCTGGGCCAGGCATCGGGCAAACGGGTCTTGAGGGCTTTGGGATCGGGAAAAGACAGGGACGAATCACCCAGCCGGCGGGGCACCCACCAGAACAGGTCCGCACCGAAGAAGACCGCCTTGTGATGGTTGGTAATCTCGTCCACGAGATCAACTGGCGTGGCCATTTCCCGGCCGCGAAGGAATCGGAAGTTGTCTTGGTGAGCCTTTATTCGCTGTGTCCGCGTCGGGCAGAACCACATGGGCACTGTCACCCCGTGCGGGGCCATGTTCGTGATCATTTCCAGGGCAACGAACCAAGGTTCGATGCTGGAGTATTGGGCCATTCGGTTCACCGGCAGCGCAAAGGAGGGTAGGCGACCTTTGCCGTCATCCGCGGCGTAGAGGGCAACCGATATCCCCCACTGACGATAGTTGTTCGAACAGACCGTGACCTTGGAGCGGAAGCGGGCGTAGGCGAGTGACGGCACAACCAATCCCGCGACCACCGCGATGATGGCGATGACCACGAGCATTTCCGTCAGCGTAAAGCCGGTTGCTTTGGCGTGCGGGAGGATTCGCGTGGTCTTGAGCATCTGTCTGGGACAACTCCGGCTGAGTTTCGTCACGCACTGGGTTGGTAGATTATGGCGTCGGCTCAGGTGGCTTCAGCCCGTAGCGTTTCATCAGGGCTGGATCCATCCGGTAGGTCGCGGGTGGCGCCGCGTTGGTGGCGGGGCCGTTCGTGCCCGCGGCGTTGGTGCCGGCCGTAGGGATCAGTCCGTAGCGCCGCGCCAGCAGGGGGTCTATCCGGAAAACCGGTTGGTTGTCGGCGACGGGCTTGGCGGGCCGGAAGCGCACCGCGATTTGGCCCAGCGCGAGGTGCCCTTCGCGGGCGATCACCGCCTCGACCACGGCTTCGGCCGTCGCGTTGGTGGCGACTCCGATTTGCGCCGCGAGTTCCTCCGTGAGGCGGCCTAACCGCAGTTCACGGCGAACGTCATCGATCGCGGCGGCGTGCTGCTGGAGATAATGCCCCGCCTGGTCGGCCTGCACCCGCAGGAGCGCCAGTTGGGAGAAGACCGCGGCGCCAAGCCCGAGCACCAAGGTCAGCGCCAAGCCCACGCCGAGGAGTTGGCGGGCCAGGGTTGCGCCCGGAACCACCAGCCGGCGGAAATTGCGTCCACCGAGGATCAGGAAGGCGATGGCGACGAGGCCACCCACGCTCGCGAGATAGGTGATGGCGAGCTGTTCCAAAGCCGCGGCGGACGGCGCCCAGGCCGGCATGTTGACGTTGGCAGGCCACTGGGCGACATGACGCTCCATGGCCGAGTTTAACCAGTCCCCACCGGCCAGGCTGAGGAGGGCAAACAGGCCGGCGAGGCCGCCGCCGATGAAGACGGCCGTGGCGGTCGCCATCATGGTGTTCCGCGCCACGGACGAGGCGTAAAGGCTGAGGGCCAGCAGCAGCGCGAAGACTGCGCTGTAGGCGACGGCGGCGATGCCGGGAAGTTCGCCGAACGTGGCCTGGAGTTTCGCGGTGTCGAAGCTCAGCCAGACCAGGCTGGCGGGCAGCAGCGCGCCCAACGTGATCGCCAGCGTGGCCGCGACCCCGGCCTTGACGACCCACTGGCGGGTCAGGGGAATGGGTTGGCTCAGTTGGGTCTCCAGCGTGCCGAGCTCCCGTTCCTCGGCCACCGCGGCCGTCCCGGCGATGGTGAAACCAAGCGAACCCAGCAGGCCGGCGAAGACGCTCAGGGTGCCCACTTCGTTCAGGATCCTGGCGGCTTCGCTGTCCGGCGCCGCCCAGCGGATCCCCAGTAGCAAAGCCCAGAGCCCCACCGTCAGGCCCGCGACCAGCCACGGCACGACGTGGAGCCGCAGTTCCTTGCGCACCAATTGCGCCAGCGCGCTGCGGGCCGGCAAGACGGCCGCGAGCAAGCGGTCCAGCGGCCGGCTGAGCGGATGCAGGGCTGTCGTCGAGCGGCCGCCGGCGCCGCCGTCGCGGAGTTGCAATGTGGCAAAGGTGCGCCACCCCCAGAGCAGCGTGGTCAGCAGGTAGGCAGGAATACCCAATCCCAATAGCCAGGAAATCCATGGCGTCCGGCTGTCTTCGCCGGGATTCAGCCGCTGGTAGGCGAGGTCGACGGCTATTGTGCCCAATCCAAACAAAAGGAAGGGCACCGTGAGGGCGAAAACCAAACCCGCCAGTGGGCTCCGGCTGCGCAGGCTATATAGCGGTCCGGAACAGAGCGCAAAGAGGCCGACCATGGAGACCTCCAGAAAGTCCTGAAACCCGAAACCAAAGCCATCCGTCGCCACGAGGGTGAGCAGCAGGTTGAGGCTGGCCAACAGGATCAGTGTGGCGGTAACCCCCATCTTTTCGAGGTAGATCCGGCTGCGCGACACTGGCTGGGTGAGCAGGCTGCCGAGGGTTCGTTGCTCGAATTCGGAGCCGAAGGCGCTGGCTCCGATCAGCAGGCAGCCGAGGCCGTAGCTGCCCACCGCCCAAGGAACGGAATCGCCGCGGACGTTCCACCCGAACATCCCGGGCAGCAGCAGCGCCAGCAGGCCGCCGGGCAGTTGCGCGCGCAGTTCCTTGGCGGGACGCAGCCAACGGCCGCTCACCCGGACAACACTCAGGCCCACGACCATCGCCACGAACATGCCGAGGAGCATCACCCGTAAGCCGAAGGCCAGGAACTCGGCGGAGTTGTCGTTGGACCAGTTGATGCCGAGCGCGACCAATGGCGGCACCGGCAGGAGCAGCCAGGCCGGGTGGAAGTTATTCCGGGGAAGGATGGCGGATAAGTTCATGGCGGACCTTTCAGCGGACCGTTTGCAGGAAGATTTCCTCCAGCGTGAGCGCCTCGGCGGTGACGCTCAGCGGCTGGCGGGAGCGGAGGCGTTCCAGCAGTTGATCACCGTTGCCGTTGACGATGAGTTCCAGCGTCCGGCCCCGGCGACGGGCGGATTTGGCGTCCGCAAAGTCACTTTCCGGTGGCGGGTCCCCGGCAAATTCCGCGCTCAGCCGGCGGAACCGGGAACGGGCTTCGTCCGCATTCGCCGTCAGGACAGCCTTGCCTTGGTCCACGATGGTGAAGCGGTCGATCAGGCCTTCGAATTCGGTGATGAGGTGGGTCGAGACGAAGACCGTTCGTTTGCCCGGTGCGGCGTCCTGATAGGCCCCGATCACCGTCTGGATGAACTCGCGCCGAACCAGCGGATCGAGGCCGGAGGTCGGTTCGTCGAGCACGAGCAGTTCGGGTTCGGCCGCGATGGCGCCGATGAGGGCGAGCTGGGTGCGCTGCCCCTTGCTCAGGCCGGTGGTTGGGGCCTTGGGATCGAGCTGGAACTGCCGCAGCAGCGTCGCCTCGAGGTCGCGGTTCCAGCGCTGGCGGAAGCTCGCCTGGTAGTCCAGCGCCTCGCGCACGCTCATCCACGGGTAAAACGCGACGAAGTCGGGCACGTAGGCGAGGCGCGACTTCACCTCGGCCTCGTGCCGGCACGGGTCCAGGCCGAAGACCCGGACGGTGCCGAGCTGCGGCCGGAGGAGGTTGAGCAGGCACTTGATGGTGGTCGTCTTGCCGGCGCCGTTGCGGCCGAAGAAGCCGTAACATTGGCCGGGTTCGACGGTCAGCGAGAGCCCGTGCAGGGCTTCGGTGCGGCCGTAGCGGAGGACCAGGTCCTGGATCTCAAGGGCGGGTGTGCTCATGCGAGGGGCTGGAGAATCAGTTCTTGGCGTTGGACCGGCACGCGGATTTGACGAAGGCGAAGACCGACCCGGCTAGGAGCACGCCGCCTAAGCCGAGCGGCAGCAGGACGACGCCCAAGGCGAGCCCCCGGGCCTGCCACCATGCGACGGCGGGCATGATGAAGCCGAGGCCAACCAGCAGGGCGACGAGACCAACGAGGACGAGCAAGATTCGTTTCATGGGTGAGGTGTGGTTAGAGAATCGAAGAGTTGAGATGCACCTAGGCGTGGGCATGGTGGTTGGCTTCCTGGCGGTCACGGAGCGCGGCCAACCGTTCGTCCAGCAGCGTCTTCAGTTCCTCGTCGGAGATTTGCAGGTGATGTGCCTGGACAATGACCGCATCCAATTCCGCGGCGAGGCGCTCGGAGCGGACTGTCTTCCGCAGGGGTGAGGTGCCGTTGGCCTTCAGGAAACAGCCGGCGCCCTGGCGGGTCTCGATGACGCCTTCGGCTTCCAGCTCGGTGTAGGCCCGGGCGGCGGTGTTGCGGTTGATCCGGAGCTCCTCCGCGAGCGCCCGCACGGACGGAAGGGCGTCGCCGGGCCGCAGGTTGCCGCTGGCGGCGGCGTCCTTCACCTGCTGGACGATTTGCAGGTAAACCGGGACGCCGGACTTGAAGTTGACGTGGGCAATCATCGGGTGACGGGTGAATAAGTGTCATAGGACACTATGACAGTCAAGCTGGAGTTTGGGACAGGCGGGCGGGAGGCGAATCTGGGCACTGCCCCCTGGTGACTCCCTCGCCCTGCGAGGCACGAGAGCGGAAAGGGTAGGGGATAGGGGCCGTCCCAACCGGACACAACGCCTCCTCTCCCCGCCCCTCTCCTCCGCTCCGAGCGGAAGAGAGGGAGTCCACCGGGCGGATTTCGGCGGCAATTTCCAGATACGCCCTGGGCAGGGGCGCAGCGTTGTATCGTGATTGGCAGGCCGCCAGCCTGGGCCGGTTCGGGCGGTAGCTGCGGACGTAAGTCCGTGGGCGTGTCGGTCGGCGCGGTGTGACTGCCACCGACTCACGTCGGCAGCTACTGCGGGGGGCTCCGACTGCCGGCTCAGCCACGGTCAAAAGACGCGCCTGCCGGAAGGGGCCCGATAAGCGCAGGCTTCTCTCCGGTGCAGGTTCTGGCAGTCTCGCTCCGCCATGCCTGCTTCGACGACGCCAACGCCGCCGACCCCGCCCGCCCTGAGCAAGGGGCAGATCTTTTTCCGCCGGCTCGGGAGCACGGTGTTTCTCTGGACCATCGTCCTGACCGCGATGTTCTCGACCAACGTGCTGGTGGCGAACTGGGTCTTCCTCGGCCTCATGGTGCTGCTGGCCGTGACGGGGTTGCTCGAATTCTACGGCATGGTCGAGAAGCGCGGGCTGGTCTGTTTCCGCTGGTTCGGGGTTGTGACCGGCATCGTGATGATGGCCGCAACGCATTTTTACCTCACCAACGCGAGCGGCCACCAGTTGCGCGCCGGCAAGCCGAACGACTTCGAGACGGGCATCCTCGTGCTGTTTGTGCTCGGGCTCTGCGTGCGGCAGTTCGTCGCGAAGAACAATCCGAACGGCCTGGCCGCCATCGCGACGACGCTGCTCGGCCTGATGTATGTCCCGTGGCTGCTGAACTTCATCCAGAAGATCAACTACCTGCCGGCCATCGAGGGCCGCTTCTACGTGCTGTTTTTCATCGTGGTGACGAAGTTCAGCGACCTGGGCGCCTACTGCACCGGTTCCCTCATCGGACGCCACAAAATGATTCCGCGGATCAGCCCCGGGAAGACGTGGGAAGGGTTCGCCGGGGCCATCGTGATCTCGACCGGGGCCAGCGTGCTGTTCGTGAAACTGGCCGGCGCGCACATGGCCGAGATGAACCTCCTCCACGCCATCGTGCTGGGCGTCATCCTGAGCGTGGCCGCGGTCATCGGCGACCTGATCGAATCGCTCTTCAAGCGCGAGGCGGGCGTGAAGGATTCGGGCAAGTTTTTCCCTGGCATCGGCGGCATCCTTGACCTGCTCGACAGCCTGCTCTTCAACGCGCCCCTGATGTATCTTTACCTCCGTCATGTCCTCAAGGTCGGGGCCTGAGGTCCCGAAACGGGGTCGAATGGCTGGGCTCCGGAATCACGTCGTATCCCCATGCGATTTCTCCTTCGTTGCCTGGTCCCGCTCCTGACGTTGCCGCTGGCCGCGGCGACCTTGCACGTCGCTTCCGACGCGAAGACCGGCGGCGACGGCACGCCTAAGTCGCCCTATTCGACCGTGGCGGCCGCCGTCACGGCGGGAACGGGCATCCGCTCCCTCAAGCCCACCGAAAACATCACGGTGGTCCTAGGTAACGGTCGCCACGAGCTCCGGGAAACGCTGCGGCTAGGACCCGCCCAATCGGGTTTCCGTTTCGAGGCGAAATCACCGGTCAAGGCAATCCTCAGCGGCGGAGTCCGGCTAACGGGTTGGCAGCCGGACCCGGCGCGCAGCGGACTTTGGAAAGTGGCGTTGCCCGAGGTGAAGTCGGGGAATTGGTATTTCTACCAATTGTTCGTCAACGGCGAGCGGGTCCAACGCGCCCGGACGCCGAACACGGGATTCTTCCAAACCGCGGGCAAACTCGGGGGGAAGTCGCCGATTTCCCTGCCGTTCAAGGCGGGAGACATCAAGCCGGAATGGGCCGCCCTGCCGGACGCCCGGCTCATCATGCTGATGAAGTGGACGGACCTGCAGTTGCCCATCCGCTCAGTCGACGTTTCGGCCAACGTGGCGCTGCTTCCCGGCGGACCGCGCGACTACTGGATGGACGAGCCCGACGCCCGCTACTGGGTTGAGAACGTGCCGGACGCCCTCGACCTGCCCGGGGAATGGTATCTGGACCGGACTTCCGGCCTGCTCAGTTTCCTGGCCCCGGCTGGCGTGGACCCGAATCGTGCCGAGGTGGTGGCCCCACGGCTCCGCGAACTGGTCGTGCTGGAGGGGGACGTCTCGAAGGGTTTGGCCGTTTCCGACGTGACGTTTGCCGGCCTCAGCTTCAGCGATTCGGACTATGACATGCCGGCCGAGGGCATGATTTCGCCCCAGTCCGCCGTGCCAGTGCGTGGCGCCGTGCGGGCAACGCACGCCGTGAACTGCCGCCTGGAGGACTGCACGCTGCGCAACCTCGCCGGCTATGCGCTGGACCTCGGTCGGGGCGCCCAGGGGTGGCGGGTCGTGGGCAACACCGTGAGTGACATCGGCGGCGGCGGCATCCGCCTCGGCGAACCCGGCGACCGGACGCCGTCGACCTTTGACGCCTGCCATTCCCATGTGGTCACCGACAACGAGATCGTCCGGCTGGGGCGGGTGTTTTCGCCCGGCTGCGGCGTGATCATCTTCCAGAGCGGCACCAACCGGATCGCCCACAACCACATCGCCGACCTCTACTACACCGGCATCTCCATTGGCTGGAACTGGGGCTACGAATCCACGCCGTGCCGGGAGAATGTCATCGAGTTCAACCTCGTGGAAAAGGTGGGGCAGGGGCGGCTGAGCGACATGGGCGGCTTCTACACGCTGGGGCCACAACCCGGCACGGTCATCCGGAACAACGTCTTCCGCGATGTGCAGAGCTACCGCTACGGCGGTTGGGCGCTCTACACCGACGAGGGCAGCACCGGGATCGTCGTCGAGAACAACGTCGCCTACCGGTGCAAGGACGCCGGTTTCCACCAGCACTACGGGCGC